>JAOUGB010000149.1 GCA_029857875.1 Desulfobacteraceae bacterium
CTTTTCTATTTTCTATTTCGGGTTTAAAGGACATCGATGCTGAGAACCATCGGCAAATGGCTGAATGTTTATGAAGATGAAATCCATCTGTTTCTGTGGACGTTTTTTCTTTATTTCCTTTTAACCGGTTCCAACGTCATCCTCAACAATTATGCTGAAACCGCTTTTCTAAAACGCTACGGCGTCGAATACCTTCCCATTGTGTACATGCTCAATTCCATCGCCCTCTTTTTTATTATGGGGGCAATGACCGGAATTATGGTCAAATTCCCTGGAACACGAATATTATCCTACCTTTTTGTGTTTTGCGGCGTTTCAGTGGCAGGAATACGCTTTTTGATTCCCTTTAACATCGATCTTATCTATCCGGCCTTATTTATGCTAAAAGCCCAGTATGAAGCATTGCTTGGGCTTTTGTTCTGGAATCTGGCCAACGATCTTTTCAATACCAGACAATCCAAACGCTTGTTCTCCCTCATCACGGCCGGCGGCGTTATCGGTTCAATTATCGGAAGTTTCGGCACGCCATTTTTGGCCAAGGCCATCACACTTGACAATCTTCTGCTGTTTTATCTGGGAACCACACTGGTGGGCGCTGTGGTGGTCAAACGCATGGAAAAAGGTTATCCCACACTTTTATTCAGTGATAAAAAAAGCAAAAAATCCAAAACACGCAGCAACCTCATTGCGGAATTCAAACATATCCTTCCTTTAATGAAGGAGTCTTCGCTCATAAAAATTTTAATTTTATTGACGTTTCTCCCGAATATCATCATTCCCATATTAAACTATCAATTCAACTTTGCTGTGAATGAACAGTATGCCACCGAATCGGGTCTAATCCAATTTTTTGGTTATTTTCGAGGATCTTTAAACATCGTTAGCCTCATTATTCTTTTATTTGTGGGCCGCATATATAGTCGTTGGGGGTTGCCGGTGGCACTGATGTTTCACCCGGCCAACTATGTTTTAGCATTCCTTGCCTTTTTATTCAGGTTCGATATCTTTTCCGCCATGTATGCCCGGATGTCCACCATGGTTTTACGAGTGACAATTAATAATCCCGCCAGAAATATCTTAATGGGGCTGATACCGGAATCCTTGCGTTCTGTGTTAAGGCCCTTTCTCAGAGGCACGGTTGTGAGGGTCGGCTTGCTCTTGGGATCCGGCATGATTTTAATTTCTGAAAAATTATTTCATCCCAGATATCTGTCCCTTCTTGCAATCCCATTTGCAGCTGCATGGCTTGCATCTGTCCTTTCTTTAAAAAAGGAATACTCAAAAATCCTCCTGGATCTGATATCAAAGGACATGCTTGACTTAAAGGCCCTGGAAGAAAGGGATTTGGAACACGTTTTCAGCGGAAAAGAGATCAAATCCCGGCTGATTCAAGCCTTTCTCGATTCCCGTGGAAATCGATCGCTCTGGTATGCCCGCCTTCTCAAGGCATTAGGAATAAAAGATTTAGACCAACCTCTTTTAATCGCCCTTGGTTACCAAGACGATCGTACCCGGATCGGTCTTATTGAGTTTTTATCCCCTAAATCCGGAAGAAAAGCGGCGTCTTTGTTGATGGATCTGGCAAAATCTGAAAAAAACCAGGATCTTACTGTGGCTGCCCTTCAAGCAATAAACCGCCTCGATTTTGAATTTTCGGAAATGGTCGATTTTGAATACT
This sequence comes from Desulfobacteraceae bacterium, assembly GCA_029857875.1. GTDB lineage: Bacteria > Desulfobacterota > Desulfobacteria > Desulfobacterales > UBA11574 > UBA11574. The sequence continues at coordinate 1,679 of JAOUGB010000149.1, forward strand.
TTACACACCATCATCATCCCGAAATAAAGGCCCATGCACTCATCGGTCTGTATCGCCGTACACCTGAAAAATACCACCCGACCATCCAATCCTATCTTCGATCCGATGCGCTGAAAGATCGGCAGACCGGCGTCATTGTCGCCGGAGGATCAGGAGATAAATTGTTCACAGACCGTCTCAAAGAAATGCTGGTTACCCCAGAAAACGAACCGATTGTGCCTGATATTTTAAACGCACTTTACGCCCTAAAAGAGGCGAAGCTAAATTATCTGGCACACCCTTATCTGTCACATCAGACAGGGCGTGTACGTCTGGCGGCATTATCCGTCCTTGAAATCGACAATGACGAACTTTTAAGAAAAGTCATTTCCATGATGGGAGATTCCTCCGGAGATATTTTTCAGATGGCCCAAAAAAAGATTGAAACAGCCCCTTATCAGAACACCCAACTTCTGGTCGAGTCCCTTGCCATACCCAACAGCCGAATCAGAAAGGCCATATTCAATTTGTTGGAATCTTTGAATATAAAAGACCTGGATGTTTTCCGGTTTGCTCAAAATCAAATCAAGGACAGTTATCAATATCTGTCAGATGCTTTAAGTCTGGAAACTTTTCCTGAAAACGATTCGCGCGATCTTCTCGTTGATCATTTAAACCAAAAAAAGTTGCAAAGAATCGAAAATATTCTTCGCGTTCTGGCCCTTCAGGACACCTCGGGAGAAATGAAAATTATATACAGGGGAATATTATCTTCAGATTCACGTAAACGTGCAAACGCCATGGAAGCCCTTGAAAATATGATGGACAAACGCCTGTATAAAGAAATGATTCCTTTGATGGAAAGTTCTTCGCCCCAGGAAAGCCTTAACATCGGAAGAAAACGCTTTCAGCTCATCGGATTGGACTCCGGAGAAAAAGTATTTATAACCCACCTGCTTGCCTGTAAGGATTGGGTCACAGTGGCATTGACCCTGGATTTGATACGAAACCATAAACCTGAGCAGCTCGATTCCCATATCATATCTGAATTTATCACATCTGAAAATAAATACGTCCGGTGGACAGCACGAAAAATTATCGATCAAGAATTAGAAAAAGGAGTACGGCATGACGGGTGAAACAACCATTTCCGAAAAAATTATGCTTTTGAAAGGTATTGAAATATTTGAGAGCCTGTCCGTCAGCGAACTTGCCGCCATCGCATCCGTGGTTGAAGAGATCGATTATCCGGTTAGTGAAATCATTATCAAAGAAGGTAGCGCCGGAGACACTTTGTTCCTGATGATTGAAGGCGAGGTGTCGGTGATTAAAGACTTGGGAGAAATCAATGAGGTTGAAATCGATCGAATGACAGATGGAGAATACTTTGGAGAGATGGCTCTCTTTGAAGATACGGTTCGATCCGTGAGCATCCGAACGGAAAAACCATCCGCTTTTATGGTTCTACATAAACAGGAATTCAAAGAAATCGTCCGCGAATATCCTCAGATCGCTCTGGAAATCTGCAAGGTTTTAAGTAGTCGCATTCGAAAACTTCACCAAAAAATAGAAGCTCGAGATTTTTGTAAAGAAGAAGATTCATGAAATACAGAAAAATTATAACTAGTTATATGTATTCGTAAATACGGTGACGTATTTATAACTTTGTTTATTCATTATTTATGCAAAAATTTAAAGTGCCTAAAGTGAACTAAAGTGCCTAAAGTTAAGGTATTCTATCAATTTTAATTATAATTGATCGCGCTGAAAGCGCGTTCCTTAACCCTGGCCCAGACCGATCACCAATACTTTGTACCCAAAAAGTTACGTTTGTAATGGTTCATAGGTCAGATCAAAATACGTGCGATACGCACCAGGGCGGGCTTTAGCTCACTTTAGGCACTTCAAACTTCAAACTTTTGGAGTTCAGCTTATACGGACTATTGTCTACATAAAAATACATCCTTGTATTTATAAATTAGAGCACTTAGGCATTAACAATTGAAAAGGTCTAAAAAATGAAAATAGCCTTTATGATGGACAGACTGGAATCCATCGAACCGATATGGGAAACCACCAGTCACCTGATGTACGAGTGCAATCAGCGGAGACATACCGTCTATTTCCTCGAACCCCATGATATTTATATCCGCGGGTGCGAGGTTGTCGCCAGAATGAGAAACATCACGGTCGCACCGGATCTTTCCATGAAAAAATACTGGCGGTCCGCAATCAAATGCCTCAAAAAAGATGAACTCATATTTGAAACCGTGACCGAACTCGACGTTTTGTTTTTAAGAAAAGATCCCCCTCTCAATTATCAGGCCATGGAATTCCTTTCACCCATGAATGAGCGGGTGTTCATGATCAATTCCACCAGCGGACAGATTATCGGCAACAGCAAATTATATACGCTGAATTTTCCGGACATTATTCCGGTGACGCACGTATCAAGGGATCCGAAAAGATTGAAAAAAATCATTGACGATTTCGGGGGAGCCATGGTGATCAAACCCTTGCAAAGATTCGGCGGTGAAGGCGTCATCAAAGTCAGTACACAGGACCAGGAAAATTTGAATTCTCTGATCCATTACTATGTGAAGGGATACGAAAATTATCCGGAACGTGAACCGATTATGGTACAGGAATTTATGGAAATCGTAAAAATAGAGGGGGATATCAGGATATTGCTTTTGAATGGAGAGATCCTGGGGGCCATGCGGCGTAAACCCCAAAAAGGAGATTTCAGAACCAATGTTCATGCAGGCGCTACCGTATTCAAACATGAAGTGACGGATCGGGAAAAAGAAATCTGCCGGGCAATCAAAGACCGCCTGATTAAAGACGGCCTCTATTTTGTGGGGATCGACGTGATCGGAGATAAGTTAGTCGAAATCAACTGTGTAAGCCCGGGCGGCATACCGCGCATCAATCGCCTAGACAATGTAAAACTTGAAACCAATGTCATCGATTTCGTGGAACAAAAAGCAATGCAAATGAAAGCTCAAGTTTGACAATATATGGTGACGACTTTTGAAATGTAAGCTTCTATGGTTCATTCACATTTTTATCATTCTATTGTTGCCGCTTTCCTGTGGAAAGCAGCCTGATCATCACTTTCTAAAAATAGGGTTGCATGAAGAACCCAGGACCTTGAATATCTGGCTGGCCAGTGATGCCAATTCAAATAAAATATTATCCCTGATCTATCAGCCGCTGTATTTGCGTGATCCTGAAACACTCACGCTGATCCCCTGGCTTGCCGACGGTGAACCGGAGTATGACCCGGATACAATTTCATATACCGTCCGTCTCAAACCGGCAAAGTGGTCGGACGGATCAGATGTTACATCAAAGGATGTGGCCTTTACCGTCGGCATTATAAAAGAATTCAGGATTCCTCGGTATTATTCCAGCTGGAAATTTATAAAAAAAACAGAAACACCGGACAACCACACCATCCGGTTCTATCTTGAGGAACCGAAAGCCATATTTTTGACCCGAACGCTGACGTCATCCATTGTATCAACTAAAGAATGGGCAAATATTGCGCAGGCCGCCAGAACCAAACAAAAACCACTAGCAGCCCTGATCAATCACAAAATTGAAAAACCGGTCGGGTGCGGTCCCTTTGTTCTAAAAAAATGGCAGCAGGGCACGTATGTTCATCTTCAAAAAAACAGGTATTTTTTCGGCCTTGGTCAGGACATTGGCGGTCGAATTCTCGGCCCGTATGTGAATGACCTTCTTTTTAAAGTTTACGGCACCGCCGATGTTGCCGTGCTGGCCATTAAAAAGGGGGATATCGATATATTCTTGTGGGGAATTCAACCCGGATACATCGATGACTTAAAACAGCACAAGAACATCCAGATATTTTACAGTAAAAAAAGCGCTGTATATTTTATGGGCTTTAACTTGAGATCGCCGCCGTTCAGCGATGTCAGCCTGAGGCGGGCAGTTGCCGTTCTTGTTGACAAAGAGTTTATCATTTCTCGAATTCTCCAGAAATGCGGAACCCCCATGGACTCTATCGTCCCACCGGGAAACCGATACTGGTTTTGTTCGGATGTCTCCCGCTACGGAGAAGGCATGGATCGAGACGATCGCATTAAAACAGCCTACCATATTCTCCAAAAAGCCGGATATACCTGGGAAGAACCGCCTGTTGATGGGAGCGGCAGAGTGGTTCCTGGCAAAGGAATGCGGCTTCCAAACGGCCAATTGATGGAAAAATTTACGATTCTGACGCCTCCGGCTGATTACGATCCGCATCGCGCCATGAGCGGTATGATGATACAGGAATGGCTCAGGGCCCTGGGCATGCCGGTTCTTTCCCGGCCAATGGCCTTTGGGGCTCTGCTTACACAGGTTAAAGGGCGACATGAATTTGATGCCTTTATCCTGGGATATGGAAGATTATCTTTGGATCCCGATTATTTAAGCAATTTTTTCCACTCTGCCAACGATAAACTTGGGGGCTGGAACATGAGCGGATACAAAAACCCGGAGTTCGACCGTATTGCCGAAAAAGCTGCAAGTGAGATGAATCGGGAACAACGCAAAAAACTGATCTTTAAGATGCAGAAGATCATCATGGCGGATGTTCCGTATATCCCTATTTATAACCCGGCACTCATTGAAGCCG
>JAOUGB010000150.1 GCA_029857875.1 Desulfobacteraceae bacterium
TATTTCTGGAGGCACGTGGATCCAACGGATCCCGGAGGACAGTTTGTGGATCGGGGAACCCAGTACCGGAGCGCCATTTTCTATGCCAATGAAACCGAAAAACGTTTGGCCGAAACATCCAAACAGCACTTGGCAGCTTCTGGACAGTTCAACAAACCTATCGAAACGGATATTCTCCCTCTTGGAGAATTCTATCCGGCCGAGGATTACCATCAGGACTATTATAAAAAAAATCCAATCCGGTATAAGTGGTACCGTTCCGGTTCGGGCCGCGACCAGTTTCTGAAAAAAACCTGGGTGGACCTGAAAACCGGCACTCAAAAGGAAGCCATGAAGTCCGGAATGGAGAGTAAAATGGCTCCGGCCACGGGAGATAAAACGAAATCCGGCATGGAAAAAGGCGATATGTCTTCGGTGGCCGTTAAAGAAAAAATGGACTTTGAACGGACGTACACCCTGCCCAACGACGATGAACTGCGGCAGCGCCTGAACCCCATGCAGTACAAGGTCACGCGTCAAAACGGAACCGAACCGCCCTTTAAAAACGAGTACTGGGACAACCATAAAGCAGGGATCTACACTGACATTGTCAGTGGTGAACCGCTTTTTAGTTCCGTGGATAAGTTTGAATCGGGCACTGGCTGGCCCAGTTTTACACAGCCCCTTGAGCCTAAAAACATCGTGGAAAAGTCCGACCGGACCCTCTGGATGGTGCGCACCGAAGTGCGCAGCCACCACGGCGACAGCCATCTGGGACATGTGTTTGACGACGGCCCGGCACCTACCGGTCTGCGCTACTGTATCAACAGCGCGGCTTTGCGCTTCATCCCGGTTGAAGACCTGGAAAAGGAAGGCTATGGCCAGTATCTGAAACTCTTTAAATAGGTCATATCGACAGAAAACACATAAACCCTGATATTGCTAAAAAGCCTTTGGAGCAGAGTTGCTAATAATTGAGGATGCGAAAATTGAGTTATTGGTACAAACATATAAGGAGGCCTATCGTGATTCAATTGTCTCAACGTTTCCGATATCTATTTCTAATACTGTTGACATTTTTTGTCTTCGGTATTGAAAACCAGGCCTTATCGAATCCAAAAGCAGATTCGCAGTCCAAGGCTACATTCTACGTTCACTGATATAATGTAGGCAAATCAGCCCTGGAAGGTCTGAACGGCGTAAGTCATGTAAGCATCGGCTTTAAAAATTTTAAGGAGATCAACACCGTTTTCTACGATCCGAAACAAATTGCCATTGAAGATATGGTAAAGGCATTAAAAGTTGCCGGCACTTATAGCGGACTTGCAGAATAATTTTTGTCATGAAATATCGGATTAAGATGGGTATATGGGGAGGGAAAACCAAACACGGGTTTCATCGTTGTGAATCCGAGCACCGACCTTTCCATTGTGCGCCTCAACCAACTCTTTGACAATGGCCAGACCGATACCCGCACCGCCATGCTCCCTTGAACGAGATTTTTCACCCCTGTAAAAACGTTCGAAGATAAAGGGGAGATCCTGTTCGGCAACTTCAACACCGGTATTGGCAAAAACAACTTGAATGTCATGATTCCTCGATTGCGTAAATATTTTGACCGTTCCACCGAAAATTGTGTACTGATATGCGTTTTGCATCAGATTTCGGACAACTTGCGTCAGTTTTTCAGGATCGGCATAGACACGAACAGTCCCGTCAACCCCCGTTGAATCCACATCGATACGCTTGGTTTCAAATTGAGTTCGGAAGACATCGAGCACGCGTTCAATCACATCTCCTATTCGAATATCCATGAGATCAAGGGTCTCTCTTGCTGCATCTGCTTTGGCCAGATGCAGAATGTCTTCCACCAGATGGATCAGTCGCAGGGTTTCATCATGGAGAAGCTCAAAGGTTTCCCTGGATGCGGGTACGACGCCGTCAATTAACGCTTCAAGATATCCTTGAATATTGCTCAACGGCGTCCGGAGCTCATGTGCGACATCAATCATCATGGTTTTTCGAAGTCGTTCAATCTTTTGAAGACTGTCTGCCATCCGGTTGAAGGCCATTGCCAGTTGACCGACTTCGTCTTTAGATCTGATCGGAATACTGACCGAATAATCTCCCGATGAAATGCTCCGCGTAATTTCGGTCATTTGGGCAAGGGGGCCCAAAACCCGTTTGATGAGCAAAAAGCTGAGAAGTAAAGCCAGTAAAAGCGCTGACAAGCTTGCCCAAACAAGGTATCTGTGAACGGCACTCAAAAACATTGCATGGCTCGGGCCCGGGGAAATCTTGTACTTCTCCATCAATACCATAAAATAATTTGCTGAAAGATAGTCAATAGACAGCCATACAATAGCGATAACAAACCCGATCACCAGGATATTAATCCCCAGAAGTTTCCATACTAAATGTTCGGTAACAGGTAGGTTTTTCTTTTTCATGGGTCGCTGTCTTCCGCAAAATGATACCCAACACCGCGGGCGGTCATAATGTACCTGAGCGTCGATGGATTATCTTCGATCTTTTGTCGTAACTTTCCAATGTGGACATCGATAACACGATCAATGACGAGGGCTTCACCTGCGGGATATAGATGATTTAAAAGCTCATCACGCGTAAAAACCCTTCCAGGAGACATCATAAGCGCCTGCAAGAGCGCATACTCATGGGGCGTAAGTTGAACAGGACGATCCTTTAGACGTACGGTTCGCTTTTCCAGATTCAATACCAGATCTTTATAAGACAAAATGCTTTTATCTTTTATCGGAAAAAAACGCCCTCTTCTGAGAACGGCCTTTACACGGGCAACCAGCTCTCTCGGGCTGAACGGTTTGGCCACATAATCGTCGGCACCGAGTGTCAGGCCGGAGATTCGATCAACTTCCTCCCCTCGAGCAGTGAGCATAATGATGGGAACGTCTGAAATTCGCCGGAGTTGGCGGCATACTTCCCAACCGTCCAGTTTCGGAAGCATCAAATCGAGGATCACCAATATCGGATTGTGACGTTCTGCAAGTGCCAACCCTTCAAGTCCGTCATGAGCAACCATGGCATTAAAGCCTTCTTTTTCTAAATAAAGTGCCACCAGGGATGTCGTTTTTTTATCGTCTTCAACAATCAATATCGTCTTCATGGTGTTATTCCTGCTACCGGATTTTCTACCATAAATTCTTGTAACGTCGATACAGCGTAACAGGCTGGATAAATTTTTCAAGGTAAAATCATATAGATGTGATTATTAATCGGAATGCTGCTTTAAAGGGTTTTTAGCAATAGTGGGGTGCGAAACTTGAGTCATACTATTGAGTTCCGATGGTTTCTCTTTGAATGTTACTCATGAAGCTTTGTAAAGCTGATTCTTGAACCTGACTTTCTATTGTGAACTTCACGCCAACACCATCCGTGTGGACTCGAACAATTTCGCCTTTGATTTTAAAGGGCTTCTGGTAACCCGGAGACATGAAAGTCATTTGAATCTTTTGACCTACTGAAAACGTTTGAGAAGTTTTAATAAACACACCGCTCTCGCTGATGTCCTGAATAAAGTCCCGATAGTATTGATCGTTCACACTATAATCTACAATCGTAAAGAAATCTTTTCTGTCATGTTTCCTGGATTTGCCGTGTTGTCTTTCTTGAAATTCTTGATAAAATTGTCGTATTTCCACATTGGACATGCGGTTAATTTTTTTAAATATTAAAGCACGGATTTCATCTCTACCAAGTTCATTATCTGTTGTTTTTAATTTAAAAACATCTTCATTGCTGGTGCGATCTTCGACAAAATCATACAATCCGGACAATTGGCCGGGTTTCAGGTCCCCTTCAGAAACAAGTTTGTTCATAAACTCCGATTCCTTTAATTGCCGCTCTTTCCTTCGCTTCTGAATAATGGCAAATTTCCTAAACAGTACGATAACAGCATATACCAATACTGCGAAAATTATCATTATTACAATATGATATAACATAACGCCTTTCTCGATAAACATTCATCGTGGTCAATCGAGTGTTTTGACAATTTCAAAATCACATACCAGTGGTGCATGGTCAGAGAATTTGACCTGCGGTATCTGAAAACGGGTCACTTGAATTTCCGGGCTATGAAAAATATAGTCGAGCTGTCTTCGCGGAGCCCGGCTGGGGTGGGAGGGTTGTCCGTTGCTGTTGGCACTATGTAAATCTGTGGCGGCAAGGAATAATTGAAGTTCACGATCACCCCACAACACGTTGAAATCTCCGGCAACAATAACCGGCTTTTTTATGTTTTTAACTATGCTATGAAGATCCTGCAACTGGTACTGCCGATGGCGAAATTTTATAGATAAATGTACAAGAAAAATCGAAAAGTCTTCCAACTCGAGTTCAATCACAAGACGCTTGACACCATTACTAAAATAATGAAAATTTTGAGACACAATCTCCCGGTTGGTCAGAATGGCATTCCCCTGTTTGTTCAACACCGGTAATTTTTGTGCCACTGAATCAATGGAATATTTTGATTGATAAACATGAAAGTGCTGCAATTCCTGGGCGATGGATTCTGCCTGGTTGCTTTTTTCCGAACGAAAGGACCCGGCATCCACCTCGATCAATCCGAGAATATCCGGATTCAGCGGTTTGATGAAATCCACTATTTTTTTTAGATTTCCGTTGGTGTGCTTTAAATAGCCGCAGTAAGGTACTGGAAGGTGAAATTTCCTTCCAATCCCTGCTGCGTAACGTATATTGTACAAAAGAAATCGCATACTTTCCTTATTCGGTGACCCTTAGGGTCGATAGTAATTCCTTGGATGCAAAGATAATAAGACAACCTTCAGCAAAGTCAATGCTTGAATAAAATCGTGCTTCGATTTTATTTATAGGCGCTGAAATCGACGCCTCTCTGACGTGCCCGGAAAACCGTTGGGCAAAGAATCGAGGACCTTTGCCAGCTTGTGATAAGCTTCGTCAATCATCATTTAAAATCTCCATTGTTCATAAATCCGATATTTTCGAGAAAAATGATTCGGGAATTGGGGCGACTTTCCTTTTTTGGTAATTAAAAGCGACGATACCGGTTTCGGCCAAGGCAATGAGTCGGCCCTGTGTGGCTGTAATTCTGTGAAACATGCGAAACCCTTTTGAACTCACCCCACCAATGCTGCTTTCAACACCCAACTTGTCAAAGAGAAAACTCTCTCCCTTGTAGTTAACAATAAGATCAGCCAGTAGAATCCCGGTCTTTCCATCTCCAAGATTATTTTCGCTTGCGCCGAGCCAGTGTAAAAAATGAACGCGAGCCCTGTGGATGATCCCGACCAAGGCATCATTTCCCAGATGATTCCCATAATTTAAATCCGTCACTTCAACAGTGGTTTCGTAAATACTTTGGTAGTGATCCAGAGGGGCTAATTTGATACGCGACACGATGTTAAACCTTTACTTTACTTTTCGATTAATAACTGTTTTGTATAATGCGGTTATAATCCTGCCTCTGCTTCCACTTCAGCAGCAATCCCCGTCCAATCATAGCGGGACAGGCCATGGGCCACAGCTGCGGAAAATCGATCCTGCAAAACGCGTACAAAACGCATTGGCGTATTGCTTTCGGTAGCGGTTTCGGCGATCAACCGGATATCTTTCAGACCCAGTTGAAGTTGGAATAACGGTTCCGAGTAGTTCTTGTCGAGGATTTGTCTGCCGTAGTTCTGGTAGATAGGACATGCAAACAACGTTTCCCCGACAGCTTCTAGAAGTTTATCGGCGTCACCGTGGTTTTTTGAGACAAAAGTAAACGCCTCGGCCATGGCTTCAATGGCTGAGGCAATCAGAAAGTTGGCTGCCAATTTCGCGACATTGGCATTTTCGGGAATGCTGCCGAAGTCAAATATCTTCATTCCAATGTCCTCCAGCAATGGTTTTGCACGTTTCTTTGCTTTTTCATCTCCAGCCATGAAATACGACTGTGTTTTTGCCAGGACACTGTCAGGACGGCCCATGACCGGCGCTGCAACATAATAACCGCCAAATCCAGACTGTTGCCTGGCAAGCCGGGCCGCCGTCTTTGGCAATATGGTGCTCATGGAAATATGAATTCCGTCTCTCCCCAAACGTTCTGCCAATTCTCCATTTTCTCCCACAACAGTGGTCAATGCACGATCTTCAGAAACACAGCTCATCACTATTCCACCGGACTCCGCCACATCCAGAGGATTTTTTTTAGCCTCAACGCCCAAGTCAATCAGGGAAGATGCTTTTTCATGCGTTCTGTTATAAATGCTTAAGTCATATCCGGCTTTTATCAAGT
>JAOUGB010000151.1 GCA_029857875.1 Desulfobacteraceae bacterium
GGGCGGAGTGCGTTTCCATAGAACCCCCCGGCGGCGATCCGTTGAGAAAGCTGACGCCCTTTGGCCGTGAAGAGTACCTGCTGGAAAACCAGGAGACCGGCGAAAAGTGCGGCATGGAGTTTGTCTGCGAAACGGTGAACACGCACTGTGTGACTCTGGATGTCGAAACCGAAGACGGCCAGGAAATTTTCAAAAAAATGGCGTCCACTGTCGATGTGTTGATCGACGGGATGCCCCCCGGATACATGGACAATCTGGGGATCGGGTACCGGCAGCTCAAGGACGCCAATCCCAGGATGGTCTACATCTGGATCGGCATGATGGGCCAATGGGGCCCCTGGAAGGACAAGCATTCCAAGTTCGGCCAGTGGGAACTCGAGCCCTTTGCCTGTTGTGCCAATTCCTGGGTTCACAACACCGGTCTGGCCCAGGACCTGCTCCCCAGAGGCAAGGGCGGCGATCCGACCCGCTCGGGGATCTGGGCTGCCGACTATGTGGCCGGTACACAGGCATTCATTAACGCTCTAGCCGCCCTTTACTGGCGAGACGAACTCGGCGGAACCGGTCAGATGATTGAATGCACCGGCGCCGAGACAATGATGGACATCATCGACTTTGATATCAGCTGGTACGGGTTCAATGCCAGTATCAAAGGTCGATCCGGCGGCTGGGACCCCAATTTGAACCAGTATGCCTGGAACCCCTGCAAGGACGGCTACATGATGATCGGCGGACAGACCGACAAGCTGTGGTACAACATCGGCTTTTGTTTAGAGCGCGATTTCACCCAGTTCGGCCGGCTGATCCATGAAGATCCCTTCCTCAAGGAGGTCGGGGCCAGGAACGCGCTGCACGCCCTGATCAAGACCTATTCTGTGACCGCCCGGTGGCTCAGAGACCAATGCAGGGTCGAAGCCGAAGCCAAGCTGCTCGAGTACCAGCTTGCGGCCGGACCGCTGCTGTACATCGACGAGGTCTGTGAGTTCCCCCACTTCAAGTATCGTCCCTGGATCTACGTCCATGAGACCGATTACGGACCGCTGCTGATTGCGTCGAGCGGGCTGTCCTATCAGGTCTACACGCCGTTCCGGTGCAAGTGGATGGGGAGAGATCTGGGGTTTGACAACTATGAAATCTACATGAAATGGGTTGGAATGGACCAGACCACAGTGAATGAATTTAAAGACAAGGGGGTGATATAATGGCAAAAGATCCAAGAGTAACACGCATAGAAGACCTGCCAGGCCCCAAGAGCAAGGAAGAACTCGAAGAGATGAAGATGCCTTACGAGGAGTACTGCAAGAATCTCTTTGATGTGGGCAATGAACACACCAAACCCAATGCACTGAGGGGGATCAAGTGGCTGAGTTGCACCATGTATATCTTCACGCCCCACTCTGTGGTCAACCTGGCAGAACTGGGGGCCGAGGTCATCAAGATCGAGATGCCGAGGATGGGGGATGCCATGCGGCACACATCCCCGTTCAACGAGTGCTATTTGTATCCGCTGCACGACACCCGTCCTATGACCGGCACCGGCTTGGGTTTCACCAACGCCAATTCCAACAAGTACTTTCTGACCATGGACTACCACATCCCCGAGATGGTGGAGATTTTTTACGGGCTGGTGAAAAAATTCGACGGGCTCACCGAACTGTACCGGCCGGGAACCCTGGACAAGTGGAAAATGAGTTACCGGTACCTGTCTGAAATCAATCCCCGGTTCATCTATGTCTGGGGCGGCGGTTTCGGCTACGGTCCCAAAATCTTCGGCGGTTCCTACGACATCCTGGGCCAAGCCCACGCCGGACTCGCTTCCATAACCGGTATGCACGAGTATATGGGCGGCCATTGCACCAAGCACACTAACTGGATCATTGACTGGGAATCCGGAAATATTATCACTTCCGGCATCATGGCGGCCATTCACTGGCGCCGAAAGACCGGACTGGGCACCATGATCGAAATGTCCCAGGTGCAGACGCCGACCCGGCTGCTCGGACATACCACCCCCATGTACGGCAAGTTCGGTATCGTTCGCCAACGATGGGGCAACTGGGACACCCAGTTGGCGGTGCACGGCATTATCCTGTGCGGCAAGTCCGATTTTCCGGATGCCGACAATCCGCAGGACCAATTCTGCGCGCGCTATGTCATGGTCAGCGCCTTCCAGGATGCGGACTTCAAGGAACTGTGCGCCATTACCGGCATGAATAATCTTTATAAGAAGTACAAATCTCATAATCAACGCTGCGAAGGCGAAGCTCAGGTGGAAATCTACACCGCGCTGGAAAAATGGGCCGAAGACAAAACCCGGTCCGAAGTTGCCAAGATCCTTCAAGATGCCGGCCTTCTGGCCGAACCGGTTCGAAATGACCGTGAGGTTTACGAGAGCCCCCACTACCGGGAAAGAGGCACGGTCCGCTGGCTGGACGATCCTTTGTTCGGCGATATGCTGGTCCACAGTGGCTACAGTTGTGGACACATGGAAAAAACTCCGCGCAGGATCAACTGGCACTGGCGCCCGGTGGGTGCAGACAATAAAAAAATCTACCGCGACATGCTCGGCGTACCGCTCAGCACGATTCAAGAGTGGTATGACAAGGCCTGGATATAACAAAGGAGGTGGTATAGTGTGTGATATAATTTGGTGCAAAAAAGAAGTGGATGGAAAAGACTGTGACACCATCAACTACCTCGACCCATACTATTTCTGGAACTGGGAAGGCACGATCGCTTGTGCCGGGTGCGGTACGGTGTACTACATCCACATGATTAACGGCTTCAATTACAAGGGCCCCGAAGAAAGACCCGGTGAGACGCACGACATTAGGCCGCTGTATGCGGATATGCCGTACGATGGCTATTCCAACTACAGACCCGGTGTCGAAGGCCGGACCCGGCCCTATCAGTGCATGCCGAGATCCTGGTTGACGGGTACCGCCGACATGGTCAAGTTCAGTATTCGGGGCCGGCCGGTTCGCGGATGGCGTCCACAACCCCTGTCAGCAGGGCTGGCCGGACAGTTCCCTTTCAACTGGGATATTCAGAAACTGTCGCCCGAGGTCTGGGAAGAGTATCAGCAGAAACTCGCCGCAGGCGAAGTCAAGGAATGGTAACTTAGAAAGGAGTGTCTTATGGCAGAATTAACACCTGAAGAATTTCTGGAAAACATAATGATTCCGGAAAAATCGAGTGACCATATATGCTGGAACTGCACCGGTTTGAAGCCGGTTCTCAAAGGCTCCAAGTTTCCGCCCGCAGACATTATCGGCTGGTGCAAGAAGATCCACTGGCCCCATTACTGGTGTGTAGCAGACTTCAACGTGGTCAAGAAATGCTATGCCTTTGAAGACAAGAAGAAGAAGTAGCATGGAAGAAAATGTAATCAAGGAACTCGATACCCTCAAGGGGATGCTGAACAACTGGAAAAGAGGTTTTTTGAGTTGGGCATCCCCGGACGGGGATAACGAGTATGTGCTTTTGGAATTTCGTGAAGAAATCGATTCGCAGCTTTATCCCTATGTTACAAGATTGCTTGAGGCCAAACATCTCAGCCAATCCGAGGCCAGCGAGTTCATGGATTACTGCTATCGCCAGGTTGAAGATCTTCGCGACCAGTTAGATAAAGTGGAGACCAACGAAAGTAAATAAGGAGGTTTGATATGCCTGAAAAATGTCGTGTGGGTATCTGCGGCTTTGATCCCATGCTCGTCAAAGGATATACCGCTTTGAACATGAGAGCCATTTGGTGGCACATATCCGATGAATTGTATGCGGAGTTTAAAATGAAGCCGGGAATGAAGGTTAAAGGCAAGCTGCTCAAGCTTTATAGCGGCAAAACCGGAAAAGAGTCCTCAGCTCCCAATGAGGCCTTTGAGTGGGAGACCGCCAAGGAGACCGGCCTTGTCGTTTTGATTCCGGCGGATGTTGTCAAAAAACACAAGCTTACGGGGTTTGATTTTGCTGAACTTCTTATTGAGAAGATTGACGGCAAAGACGTCTACCCCGGCAAAGAAGTCAAGAGCAAGAAGTGGTGGCCGGATGAAAAGATGAAACTGGACTATACTTTGGATTACATCGGATAGCCATCACTAACCCATAACCAACACCCTCTCCCCTGCTAGCAGGGGAGAGGCACAATTGCAATACCAAGCCCCCTTTCCGGCTTGCCCGGAGAGGGGGATTTTTTTGCCGTTGTGTCCGAAAATTAGGCTTGTCATTTCGGCCTTTATGTATTAATCAGGTGTCGGGTGTCAGAGATCAGGGGCCAGGTGTCGGGTGAGAAAAAAATTGACCCCTGACCCCTGATCCCTGAATAGTTAACACTTAAAACGTTCTTGAAGGAAACAAAATGACCGAAGAAACCAAAAAAGAAGAAAACCAGAAGCCGTTGATAGAAGACGAAATGTATCCCGAAGAAGAACCGGCTCATCCAGGATGGCTGTCCATTGCCGAAATTATGAAAATTGACCACCCGGTCTTTGAAAAGAGCAAATTTCTCATCGGGTATCATCATTCAAGTAACGTCTATGCGTTGGCAGGAGATTACCTCACCATCGTGGATCCGGGGAATGATTACACCATTTTTAATGAACTTGAAAAATTAGGGTTCAGTATTCTGGACATCAAAAAGATCGTTCTCACCCATGGGCATAGGGATCACTGCATGGGCGTATTTGAATTTTTGAGATATCCTCCGATATGGGAAAAAAAAGAGATCGAGATTATTATGCATGCCGCCGGTCCCGCCGAGTTTAAAAAAACGCTTCAAGAGTATGGATTCACTCCGACCGAAATTGAGGGGGGGGAAACGCTCGATCTGAGCGGTTTTGAATGGGAAGCTATTCATACGCCCGGTCATACCATTGACAGCATATGCCTCTATAACCAAGCGACCCAAACGGCCATTACCGGCGATACCGTACTGCCTAACACCATGGCAGATGCTGACAAAGCCGGCGGGGGAAGGCTGGACCATTACCTGTACGGGCTCAAGCAGCTTTTGAAAAAAGAGATTGAAAATATCCTTCCCGGTCATGACGTGCCCGTGGCTCGATCCGGGCGTCAGGCCATAGAGCAAACCTACGAGGGTGTGATGATGAAAGTCATCGACGTCAAGCCGGAAGACAAAATCACCTGGATGGAAGGTGCCTCGAAATTGGCTGAAAGGGGGCTTTTGGAAGAGGTGGTGTTTTGCTGCGACAAAGAACTGGCCTTGAGACCGGGAAACGTGTCGGCCTTGCAGTTGAAGGCCTTTGCATTGAACGATATGGGTAGATGTGAAGAGTCCATTGAAATTTTAGATCAGATTTTGGAAAAGCAAGCCGATAATGCCTACGCTATAACTGCCAAAGGGCATGCCCTGCTGGGTATGCAAAAATTCGATGAAAGCCTGCCGTTTTTTGATGATGCTCTGGCTATCAATCCGGATATCAAAGAAGCCCAGGTGTTTAAAGGTATGGCCCTGACTTTCTTGGGCAGACACGACGAGGCTATGGAAATCGAAGCTTTTCGGACAGAGTTTGCCGCAAGATTCAAGGATGAAATTGATAAGCGTCAACAAGAAAAAAAGCAGGAGGGGACTGATCAAAGCACTTAATCCGGATTCATATTTTGGACACAAATAAGCACAGATTGTCAAGATTCTTAAAATAAGAAATATATAACGTTATCTGTGTTTTTCTGCGAAGATCTGTGTCCCATTTAGGATACAGCAATCAATCTATTTCGGCAGTAATGTAAAATTCGAAAAGCAAGAAGGAGAGGATACAAATGAAGGATGAGTTTTTGACACTGTTTGAGACTGCAAAAGCTCTGGTGTCCTATATTGATAAAGAGTATGTTTTTGACAAAGCTGCTGCCGGAGGATGCAGCGGCATGGATTACCATCTATCGGACAAATTTTATGATTTAATTGTTGATACTAAAAAGGCAATAAACGAGGTTGAAAACGGATTGAATGCCTCAGATACGGACAGCGAAAATGATATAACAACAAAGGAAGGTTGTTTAAGACTGTTTGAGGCTGTAAAAGACCTGACGACCCACGTTGAAAAAGAGCGTGCGTTTGACAAAGTCAATGACATGGGGCCGGTCGGTATCGAGACCTATCAATCGGACGCCTTTATCGAAGTCATTCAAAGGACGAATAAAGCCATACAGGAAGCGAAAAATGGATTGAAAGTTTCTGAATGATTTTTGTTGGTTGTATTAACCGTCACTAACCTTGAACCTTTGAACGGTTACGGTTTG
>JAOUGB010000152.1 GCA_029857875.1 Desulfobacteraceae bacterium
ATCATTTGTTTTTGTGCTTGTTTTTGCATTTGTTTTGGGAGCAGTCGGCTTTTCCTTTGCCGATGATTCAGAAATGCTTCAAGCCGGTGAAAAAAAGGCATGGTCGAAGGCATGTTCGGCTGTTCCTGCAGAACGCCAGCTCGACGTAGCTCAGTTTAAAAAGCTCTACGATGATGTCATGGCCGGAAAGGAAAAAGCATATCTGATCGACACCCGAACCCATCCGGAGTTTTATGCCTTTCACATTCCCTATACCGACCATATCCATTCGGGCCATATGTACACGTTTCCCAAGAAGATCAAGGATAAAAACGCCAAAATTGTGGTCTGGTGCCGAACCTTCAAGCGACAGTGCTATGTAGGCGAAAAACTTGTTGAATATGGTTACACCAATGTATGGACCTACAAAGAAGGTATAGTGGGCTGGATCAAAGCCGGACATCCCGTATGCAACCAGTTTGCCGGCATCTTTAAGGTCACCGAATACCATAAAGACTTTACGGAAATGGATAAAGAGACCGGTAAGCCCAAGTGGCAAATCCGAGAATTTCATCCTCACTAAAAGACGTTTCTATTTTTCAAGGGGAAAGGATTATTCCTTTTCCCTTGAAAAAGTCGTCACTTCCCCCTTATAGGACCACCGCAAATTCAAACAATTTCCAATTGTTTATTCCCCCCTGTAAAGTTTTATTAAAAAATATTTGACACATTTTGAATTGGGCTATATATTCCAAAATGGGAATATAAGGAGTTGCCATGAAAACATTTTTAAAAGTGATGAAGGCCCTTTCCGATCCCAACAGGGTGAAAATTATAAAATTACTTCAGAAAAAAGTGATGTGCGTTTGCGAGCTCCAGGCGGCCTTGAAGATTTCCCAGCCGAGTGTCTCCAAGCACCTTAAAATACTTGAAGAGGCCGGGCTGGTCGATTATCAGAAAGATGGCCTATGGGTGAACTATTATCTTGCCGACGGGAAACAAAGCCCTTATTCGGCCAGCCTTTTGGGCCATCTAAGACATTGGCTGGACAATGATCCGGAAGTGGCCGAGTTGGTCAAAAAAGCGCCGTTGTTGAACCGTGAAGAATTGACCGGGTAATTTTTTTTGCTTTAATATATAGCTAAATTAGCATATAAATATTTGGATTAACTTAAAACACCTGATTCTGTTTCAAGCGAATCCGTCATTGACAAGGAGAATGAAGGATGAGTAACGCAACCATAACCCAAAAAATACCGGCAGCGGTGAAAGAATCTGAAGAAATTGAAAAAGAAGTCCAACCGAGCCTGATCGACTGGAAGACCATTTGGAAACCGCTGAGCGTTATCGTGGGTGGTTTTATCATCTTTTTCTGGCTTCCTGTTGACAACAGCCGATTCACCGGTGCCGTGATCGAGTCCCTTGCCCTTGCCAAGTGGTATGCCCAGGAACACGTGATTCTCTGCCTAATCCCGGCCTTTTTCATAGCCGGCGCCATTGCCTGTTTCGTATCCCAGGCCGCGGTCATGAAATACCTGGGTGCCAATGCCAAAAAAGTGCTGGCGTATGGTGTGGCCTCGGTATCCGGTTCTATTCTGGCGGTCTGTTCTTGCACGATCTTGCCCCTTTTTGCCGGCATCTGGAAACGGGGCGCAGGGCTTGGACCGGCCATTGCCTTTCTCTACTCCGGCCCGGCCATCAATGTGTTGGCCATTGTACTGACGGCCCGGGTTCTCGGACTTGCCATCGGTATAGCTCGTGCGGTAGGAGCGATAATTTTTAGCATCGTCATCGGGCTGATCATGCATTTTCTTTTCAGAAAAGAAGAAGAAGCCAAAGCCCAGGCAGCATTGCATATGCCCGAACCTAATGTGGAACGGCCCCTGTGGCAGAATGTCATCTATTTTGCCACCATGGTGTTTATTCTTATTTTTGCTACCTGGGGAAAACCGGCCGAACCCACTGGTCTCTGGCATGCCATTTACAGTATCAAGTGGCTGATGACCGGTCTTTTTGCGGTGATTCTGGGTGTTCTTCTCATCGTCTGGTTCAAGGTAAGGGCCTATAAGGTTGGGCTGGCCGGCGCGGCAGTCCTGGTTCTGGCACTTCTTTTCCCGCGCGAGCCACTTATCGCCTTTTCCACAGGCATCATTGGATTGGTGTGGATAATCACCACCACTCGGGGGGAAACCGAAAACTGGTTTCTATCTTCCTGGGATTTTACCAAACAGATTATGCCGCTGCTCTTTGCCGGGGTTCTGGTAGCAGGTCTTCTGCTGGGACGGCCCGGTTCAGAGGGCCTCATTTCATCAAAGTGGGTGAGCGGCCTGGTGGGCGGAAACTCCCTGTGGGCAAACCTTTTTGCTTCTGTTGCCGGTGCATTCATGTACTTTGCCACGCTCACGGAGGTACCGATTTTGCAGGGGCTGCTTGGCTCAGGCATGGGACAGGGACCGGCATTGGCGCTTCTGCTTGCCGGCCCTGCTCTGAGTTTGCCGAATATGTTGGTGATCCGAAGCGTGCTGGGCACCAAAAAGACCATTGCTTACATCACCTTGGTCGTCATCATGGCCACCATCAGCGGGATGATCTTCGGGCATTTTTTTCGATAAAAGACAACAGTTCAGCCACTAAGGCACAAAGGCACAAAGGCACAAAGAATATGTAACGTACAGAAATCAATGTAATATTTTTATATAGTGATCACTTTGTATTTTGGTGCCGTACGTTATTGCTCCAAAGAAATATTTTGCCTTTCCGCCTGAGGCGGACAAGAACAAATTTCTTTCGGCCTGCTACTTCAAAGGCTTTTTAGCAATATTCGGGTGCAAAACTTGAATTATAATCTTTAGTGTCTTCGTGTGTTTGTGGGTTAGCTATTACGATAAAAGGAGAAAGCATCATGTCAGACGATAAGGTAACACGAATAACGGTGGGCGGACACGCGACGGGCATCATCGGTCTACAACCGATTCTCGAAGAGGTCGCCAAAGAATTTGCAGGCAGAACCGATGATGAAATTAAGGCTGAGCTTTTAAACCGATTATCCCAAAAAAACTACATCAGCAGTAGAACCAGAGATGTTTACGGCCACGCATTTTTAA
The DNA here is from genome assembly GCA_029857875.1 of Desulfobacteraceae bacterium. Classification (GTDB taxonomy): domain Bacteria; phylum Desulfobacterota; class Desulfobacteria; order Desulfobacterales; family UBA11574; genus UBA11574. The sequence goes on from JAOUGB010000152.1 coordinate 3,084, forward strand.
GAGAATTCAAAAAATTTGTCGGAGAACCCTTTGAGGACACCGGGGACGGCGGATTGGAGATCAAAGTCTTGGGCCCTGGCTGCCCGCGCTGTGAAAAGCTCGAGCAGGATCTCATGGCAATGATGGCCGAGTTCAATATCGCCGCCGGACTTGAACATGTTCGGGATCCAATAGAAATCGCAAGTTACGGTGTCATGGGATCGCCGGCATTGATCATCAATGGTGAAGTAAAAGCCGTGGGCTCAGTTCCACCGAAAAACAAACTCAAAGAATGGCTACTGGAGGCGGCAAAACGTTAAACATGATAGGTACTAAAAGTTAAACAAACAACTCAACAAGTCATCCATTTAACGATATCTACAAGGAGAAAAACATGGAAATTAAGGTACTGGGCCCCGGATGCCCAAAATGTAAACAGACCGAACAAAATGTAAAGGATGCAGTTGCTGAAACCGGCGTCGACGCCACGGTAGAAAAGGTTACCGACATCATGGAGATCGCCGGTTACGGTGTTTTCGGAACCCCTTCTGTGATCATTGATGGGGAAGTCAAAAGTGTTGGAAAGATTCCCACAAAAGAAGATGTCAAGTCATGGCTCGACAAATAGTGGTTGCATATGATTATTCAGATAAAAAATTAGAATATGAAAACAAACGTGAAAAAATTACGACCAGCAACCTGTTTCACAGCTTTCGTGTTTTTGGTTTTATTGATACCGACGTTGGAGATTGCTAAAGCGGACGGGTTCAGTAATTTGCCGGTCAAAGGAATGGTCACCATGATCGATTTGGGTGCCAAAAAATGCATCCCGTGCAAGATGATGGCGCCGATCATGGAAAAGATGGAAAAAGTGTACAAAGGGAAAGCGGTGATTGCCTTTATCGACGTTTGGGAGCATCGGGAACCGATCTACCGGTTTGGTATCCGGGCAATTCCCACACAGATCTTTTTCGATAAAAACGGCAAAGAAGTCTACCGGCATGTAGGGTTTTTGGCTGAAAAAGATATTGTCGCACAACTGGAGAAGATGGGTGTCAAGTAAATCGTTATGATTGAATCATTCTTTCTGACGGTAAACGAGTGGATTGCCGGTGGTACTGCAATTGCCGCTTTGGGCTGTTTTGTGTGGGGAATGATCAGCGTGCTGTTCAGTCCGTGCCATCTGGCATCGATTCCGCTGATCATTGCCTATGTGGGCGGCCAGCACCGGGCATTGAGCCCCAAACAGGCGGGTTCTTATGCGGCCCTTTTCACGCTGGGGCTGTTTATCACCATCGCCGTGATCGGGATGGTTTGCGCATTATTGGGCCGGATGCTTGGAGACGTGGGGAATTACTGGCAGATACTCATCGGACTGGTTTTGGTCTGGGTGGCCCTGGGGATGTTGGGCGTTGAGAAATGTGCCATATCCGGCAGCTTGCTGTATCGTCTGAATTTAAAAGGGCTGTTCGGTTCCTTTGCACTGGGTCTGGCATACGGAGTTCTTTCTGGTTCCTGTACCTTCGGATTTATCGCCCCGATTCTAGCGATTATTACGGTTCAGAAAAAATTGGCCGCCGGGATTCTGTTTATTGTGGTGTTTGCTGTCGGCCACTGCCTGCCGATCGTGATCGCCGGAAGCTCCACCGCCGTCATAAGACGCCTGATGGAAAACAGCACATGGCATGCCGCCGGAAACTGGTTTCGCAAAGTCGCGAGTATTTGTATCGGAATTCTGGGTATCTATTTCATCGTAAATCCGTTTATAGGGGTCTAAAATTATAAGAAAAGAAATTTAAAAATGAATTTAAAAAAAGTACAAATAGAACTGAACATTTCTGACGTCCAGCAGGTATTGGCCATCGCCCTGGATGAAGACAAAGAAAAGGCGCTTGAATATATCAAGATCCGTCTCGTCAAGCAGATCGAGAAATCCTTGCAGCCGCATTGAGTGCCGGTTTTCGAGGTCAGTTACGGCCCCGGACAGTCTTATGGATTTTAATAAAACGCCCTTAGCTATGAAACATCAATACATAAAGCTCTCCGACTTTTTGGTCGATTTCATTTCAGAAAGAGGCGGTGTCATGTCTGTATTTAACAGCGCCACCGTCATCGGGTGATGAAGAGGCATTAAAGGACCGATCGGTCGGATCGGAAAACCCATAAATAACCGGGAATATGTTTTCTTTGAAGCAAACGGTATCGAGCTTTACATTGAAAAAGAACTTGTCGACAACGTCTCTGAAAACGACGGGCAAATCAGGGTATTAATGGGCGATTACGGGGTTCGCTCGATTTATTTTTATGATACCGATCTAAATTAAACTCGTATTAAAAAGACAGATTAAGAGGTTTTTAAAAATGATCTTAACAATTACAGACCAGGAATTTCATGAAATGCGAATGGCAGCCATGGATGATGACAAAGATGAGGCTTTGCACATGATTAAAGAGTTCATCAAAAGGCTGGAACAGCAGAAGCATCAGGGCATGAAATCTCATCTCGATGGATAAGAAAATAGATCATTCACTGATTCCTTTCTATTTGATTTTATCGCACCAAATTTATTTCAACGACAAAAGATATCGTTTAATAACCTTTAAAAGCGTCGTCCACAGCCTGCCGGAAAGCAACGTCATGTATGGCCCCGGACAGATTTTATATCATCGTGGGATTGATCGCTTTGGCCGGCGTTTTGATCACCATGTGTTGGTCGCGCAGTTGACATAGCGAACCCCTTTTGTCTAAAATAGTTAAACAAAGATGGGAAAAAAGGAGTCAACACGGTTTGAAAAAAGCATTTTCCATGGAGCGATTTAATTAATAAAACATTTCGACCCTTATCTCAGATATGGAGGCAAAAAATGCCCCAGAAAATTTTAATTGCATTGGATGGATCCGAAATATCTTCAAGGATTGTCGAATTTGCGGCAAAAACCGTTTCCGAAAATTCGTTCATTACACTGTTCAGCGTAATCCCTAATGTGGACCTTTTATGCGAACTTGACCCGCCGTTCATCAAAGGATTTGCTCCAAAACAATATCCGGATTATTGCCGAACGATTCAAGATGAAAAAAGGCGGCTTTTGGAGGAGACGCTGCAGGCCGGAAGACAAGTATTTTTGGACGCCGGCTTTAAAGCAGAATCGATTTCAACAAAAATCGAGGTAATGAAGTATGACGTCGC
>JAOUGB010000153.1 GCA_029857875.1 Desulfobacteraceae bacterium
CATGCAGCATCATTATAGTTCTATGCTGTATGTGAGTTAAATCTTGCGTCCCCATCGTCTAGCCAGGTCCAGGACACCGGCCTTTCACGCCGGCAGCAGGGGTTCAAATCCCCTTGGGGACGCCATCAAGACCATCGGGGCCCAGTAAAAAGTTACTGGGCTTTTTTGTTATGATATAAACTCCAGGACATCCCGACGTTATGTCGGGGCAGCAGGGGTTTTTATGCGCCTCAGTCGCACTTGTAGGCCTCGGGCGTATTCGAAGCGTTCTGAAGGTTCCTTTTTTGGGGGGCTTTCGGAAGTTTCATAAAATCGATGCAGGATTTTATTTTGTTGGAAGCAGTTTGTTTTTTTTCAAATCTTTAATCAACACTTCAATCACATCGTCAATGATTTCATTGGTTGAGCCTATGTCTAATGATTCCGACTCTCCAGACCATATGAGTTTTTCAGTTTTAACATCGTAAAGTTGGGTTGCCAGGCGGACAAGGGTGTGCGTGCGATAATAACCCGGTTTATGAGTATCGCCATAAGCCCAGCCATAGTAGCCGTAATAGTCTCCTTGATTTCGTTCAGGAGGGGTGTAACTTTCTTTTTCTTTCACGCCAACCAGATGTGTAATGATCACCGCATCATTTTTAAATTTGTTGACAGCGTTCAATATATCTTCTTTTTTTAATTCCAGATCTGGAGGAATAGGAATGACATCCGAACTTGAGACGGCCTCAACCCCTGACACCTTCAACTGTGCGACAAACTTATCCTCAAAAGATTGCCGATTATCTTTTTTATGCGTTACCCCAATTACCAGAATGTCTGATACAGGTTTTCCACGGTAGGTTACATCTACCCATGTATGGGTGAGTTTGGTACCGGCACAGGCAATAATAAAAACACCAGAAAACACCACATAAAGAATCCATCTCTTCATTGATTTCTCCTATATTTAAATTGTTAGCTTGTTTTTATAAGTATGCATGCCATTTTAACTCTTCAATTTGTGATCGTATTTTATTGAGTTCCTCATTACATTAATATCTTTGTCAAGAACATTTTTGAAAAATATATGAAACCAAACTTGTTGCGTGAAAAGAGGGTATAGATTCAAATACAAGGTACGTCTATGTTTGCGTGGTCAGATCCCGGGTTTTAGTTCTAAAAAAGGAGAAACGCTTTCACAAATTTGCTATGTTATTTCTGAAATAGCCTTCAACGCTTCGTCATAATTGGGCTCCTGGGCGATTTCAGGGGGTTGCTGCCTTTAAACGTAATACTTGCCATGATGTTTCTTCCTTGTACTATTTATGGATTTTCTGTAAGGTTTACACGTTGTTTGATGATAACATGGATATTAGTAAAATATTGAGTGAACGCTTTTTTCCTCGGCCGGATTTTTGATGGTGCTTTTAAAAGAAATTTTTACCATAAAGTTGTAATACGATTTTATTTAAAGGAGACAAATATGTTTGATGAAAAAGAACTCAACACCCTTGACCTGTCGGTAAGGCAAGACAACCTTTACCTGGAAGAGTCTTTCAGTGATCTCGATATGGCTTCTATCCGCCGTCTGACACCGGTCAAACCCAATGGTTTAAAAGATAAAAGTCGCAAACAGATTTTTGTGGGGCATCTCAATATAATGACCCCCCAGGGGCCAATTCCCATTCAGTCATCGATTGATGCCAGAAATTTAAAGGAAGCCATGGAAATGTACCCGGGCGCCATGAAAATCGCACTGAAAAAGATGCAGGAGGAAGTCGAAAAATTGAAGGAAAAACGGGAATCACGCATCATTGTTCCCGGGAGTGAATAGGATTTTTACATTAAAAGCATTATTGAGAGCAACTTCAAAAAAAAGATATCAGGTGTCTGATGGACAAGCGTTTGATTTGCTTGTAGAAAACCTTTTTAAAAAGTAACCGCATAATCAGCTTGACTTTTTTCGAGAATATCTTATAATTTAAACAATCAATAAAGGCCCGTCCTTAATTGGCGGGACAGTTTCGTTCTGAAGGAAATATCCATTTGTCAAAGTGGCAACCTGCAGTTTGGAACTATGAGAATTTTTTGAAAGGAGGATGTCATTATGACGAATGGAATCGTAAAATGGTTTAATAGCAGCAAAGGCTATGGATTCATCGAGCAGGAAGATGGCCCTGATGTATTTGTTCATCATTCAGGAATCAATTCAACCGGTTTCAAAACGCTTGATGAAGGCGACCGAGTAACCTTTGATATAGAGCAGGGTCCAAAAGGTCCTGCTGCAACAAATGTTACTGTGGTATAGCTCAAAATTTTAATTAGAACAAAAGGGCATTCCCCAAAATATGAGGGAGTGTCCTTAATTTTTTGTGAGGGTATTTTTTTCATGTTTTATGAAGCAATATTTCAACCGTCGAAAAAAATGAATTACACCACCGAGGCAAAAAAACTTGCAGGTAAAAAAATTGCCGTACAAGATGGATGGATAATTGAAGATGGACCTTTCAAGGGGCAAAATTGTTTTTATATTCCAAACTCTACAGTAGGTTGGATTCCTCAATGCGATCTAATAGGGTTAAAACCGATATCCCTTGTGAAGTGGCAGGAAATTGAAAAAAGTTTAGGATTCGACAATTAATCCTAAAGAAGATTCAGACTTGACGGTTGGACACAGTCTAACATCCTATAAATATCACTTTATCCTAATTTTATACCTCCCATATGTCTACGTGGTTGCTTTTTTAAATGCCCTCGATACCTCTCCCACCAGGGCATTTGGTTAAAAATAATCGTATTGATAATTTTATTAGCAGATTTGAAACAGAGTGCTTTATACAGGTTTGACAAAAAACTCCCTTTTGAGTATTAAGAAAAACTTACGAATTAACATCGATCTGTTTAAGACAGTCGCATAATTTAAAGGCTCTTGATTTATACAACTTGTTGAATTTGAAGATGTTTTAACGTCGGTTTGTTCATGTATTATTTATGATTAAGGACGATTTCATGAAAGGCAATGGATTTAAGAAGATGACCGGCATAGCCGGCATTCTACAGAAAACGGAAATCAAAGAGTATTTCGATACCCTTTTTATATTGGTTGGGGGCATTGAATTCGTCATATTCATCGCCCATTTTATAGGTTCCATTGGTGCGGAGAAAGGGCCGTTTCCCTGGAAGCAATATTTTTTCGTATCTTTTATGGCTCCGGTTGTACTGATGTTTATTATCGGTCTTATTGTTATCGGGTTTAACTACTATTTATACGGCAGTCAACAGGCGGCTTTTGATCTTGAAGAGAGTCCCTTTGTGGGAACCAAAATGAAACGGTTCGGGCATAGCTTCAAGTTTCTGTTTTCCATCATTCAACAGGTGCCGGTTCTTGCCGGCTTATTCATCTTGGGGATCGGTTCTGTTGTTTTGTTTAAACTTGATGTGATCTTAAAGGTATTGGGACATATTGGTGAAAAAACGGCATTTTATCTTTTTATTCTTCTTTGTGTGCTGGTATCCGGGGGGTTGATTTTTTTAATTTTCTGGCTCTACTGGCAATTTAAACTCCAAAAATTCAACATACAGAGAGAGTGGGAATATAAACAAAGGGTTATCGAAACGTCAGGCCTCATTATCCTTGATGACAATACCGTATTTAACCAAAAGGGAGAAGTCGTTTCCTATGATAAAGCAATGGAAGTACTTGAGGCTAAAAAATACAATGGACCTCAGCTTCCCAAAAAATTGATGCTGAAATGAAACATGTTGGGCTGGGTATGCCACTTTTCGTTTTAAAAAGGTTGTGAAGCTTGGATTTTAAGTCTTGGTCTTGAGCAGATGGTGGTATACTCGGGTCAGCTTGATAAATGTGTCGTGGTTACCGCCCTTGTCTGGATGAAGCTTTTGAATCCGTTTGCGGTAAAGTCGGACCAGGTCTTTGCGGGTCATTTTTTTCAACTCCTCCGGCGTTTCTTTGAACAGGTCACCGGCTTCCTCCAGAGTAGCCTTCTGAGATGTAAAAGGTGGATGGTAATCCCTTCGACTGTTGATAAAATTTCGAATATATTCTTCAATAAATGATTTTGGGGCGTAGTCGTAATCATAATACATGACGGCATAACGAACAAGATATTCATTCAGGCTGTCACCGATTTCCATGCCGCCCCAGAACGCCGGGTCGCTGTTCAGACGACAAATTTCCTCCACAAAATACTCATCCACCGCCTCTTGCTCCAGCAATTTAGGTGCGGTCCGGGCAAACCACTGGGTGAAGAAACCCTGAAGGTTAAAAATGACATATGCGTAGGTTTTATATTCCCGGACTGCCAGAATTTTTTCCATCTCCATGAACATCTGTTCGATTTCATCTCTGGATTTATCCGTTAGAACCTGGAACAGTTTATGCGGCACACAGGCAATATTTTGCTGATTCGTCTTTCCGCATCGCAAATAGAGGATTCGACGCTGATCGAAGATGTGGAATTTTGCTGCTGCTGCCGTATCTCTTGCTTTGGGGACTTTCCGATATTTTAAATTTCTTTGACGGTTTCGAAAGGTTTCCAAGGCTCTTCTAATTGTCGGATCTATAAAGCGCCAGAAAATATCTTCCAGTTCATCGTCTTTGGGGTAGACATTCAGATCATTCAATTGTTCTTCTATGGATTCGTGGATGTAAAATGAATTTCCACCCGGATAAACGATGTATTGGGCGGGATCGGTTCCGAGGTCAAAAAGATTCCGGCTCAAAAACCGGTTTTGATGTAAATAGGATTCACGAATAGAATAGTGGGATTGACCGTTAACTGTTATTTGTGCCAGATACAAGATGTTTTTCCTTTAAAGCCTTTCTCAGAATAACATTTTTGATTTAGCCGCAGGATGATTCCGTTTCCATCGGCAAGAACTCGCAAATAAAACCGCGTAAAAGCGAACAGGGCTAAGTTGTTAAGATTACACTGAGGGACTATGATAATTATCAATAATTTTGACTATCTCATTGCTGTTCCCTTTAACGCGCTCTAATTTGCTCAAACAGCTTCCCGATGGAAACGGAATTATCCTGCGGCTTACTGAAATTGTGGCCGTAAGCAATTAATTGGAACATATTTTTGACATTGTATGTCCAGCCTCATGCTTTTCCAACATAAATTCGTTTAATTCGACTGGATACGCCACAGGTCAACTCATAGGGTATGGTTCCGATGCTTTGGGCAACATCCAGGGCTTGGATAACGCCTTGGGGTTCTTCACCCCATATGACGACTGGATCTCCGGGGTTTATCGGATCATTCCCGACATCGATCATAATGTGATCCATGGTGACCCGGCCCACCAGCGGGTAGCGTTTTCCTTTAATCAGAACTTCTCCGATATTGGTCAGACTTCGCTGAATCCCATCGGCGTAACCGATGGGTAGAACGGCGATGGTTGTAGGTTTTTCCGATGTCCACCGTCTGCCATAGCTTACCGGGAAATTGGCCGGGATTTTTCTGATATGCGCCACAAATGTTTTCAGGGTCATGACCTGTCTTATTTTTATTGAGCGGGAGGTTTCTGATGACGGATAATGACCGTATAACAAAATGCCGGGTCGAACCGCATCAAACGTGCTTTCAGGCAAATCCAGAACCGCCCCGCTATTGGCCATGTGAATGATGGCCGGTGTTTTGCCTTTTTCTTTCAATCGGGAAAGAATATTCTGAAATCTGGACAACTGAAGGTTTGCATAAGTTTTGTCGGTTTCATCTGAAGTGGAAAAGTGCGAATAGAGTCCCTCCCAAACACAGTGTTTAGATGTCAAAAGCACGTCAAAGAAGTCGGGTTCCCGATCAAAAAGAACACCAATTCTCCCCATGCCGGTTTCCACATTCACGTGCACATTTGCCGGTTGTTCCTGTCCGGACTTTTCAATCCAGCGAATGTCTTCTATCCCGAATAGACTGATTCTGAAGCCGGCTTTTATGGCCTCTGAAATTTCATCAGGGAACAGTCGCCCAAAAATCAGTATCGGATGGGATATTCCGCTGTCTCGCAATTCCATGGCTTCTTGAAACTGTGCCACAGCAAATCGTGTAAAACCTTCTTTTACAAGGCGTTTGGTTACGGCAACGGCACCGTGGCCATAGGCATTGGCTTTTACCACCGGGATGATTTCAGACGGGGCTACTTTTTCTTTGATGGCGTTTATGTTGTGAACCAGATTGTTCAGATTAATTTCAGCGAATGTTTTTGTACTCATTGATTCACCCTTTGAATTTGGGT
>JAOUGB010000154.1 GCA_029857875.1 Desulfobacteraceae bacterium
AAAAAGGTACTCGAGAATGAAGTGCGCATTACCGGCATTTTCATGGAAGTGCTCGAACGTTTGATTTCATCCGGTGAATTATCACATTTAAGTGAGCGCTCCATGGAACTTGTTGCACACAACATTTCTGTCTTGGGCCATATGTGGACGTTTCGGCGCTGGTTTCTTGCCCGACACTACAGTATTGAAGATTATATCGAGCTCCAAACCGAATTTATTCTTGGAATATCAAGGTAGAATTCCTGTTACTAAGGAGTACAAACCCTATTCGACATTTTTTACTGATATGCTGACTTAGATATCAAAACAGAAAAAGTTACAAGTGCCTAAAGTGAGCTAAAGTGAACTAAAATTTAAGGAATTTTTTAGGCAATTATATTTTAATGACAGCGCGTTAGCGCTACCTAAACTTTAGGCACTTTAGATCACTTCAAACTTTAGGCACTTGTGAGAAGGCTTCGGTAACATTTCAATTGGTAAGGGTTATGCCGAGTATCTAATTTACTTATTAGTAAGTCAAAACTCAATCATTTAATAAATCGATTAAGGAGAATGCATGACGATGACAGTTGAAATCTACAATCCCAAACACCCCATCAGGGTCGTCACCGCAACATCTCTTTTTGACGGTCATGATGCATCCATAAACATCATGCGTCGCATACTCCAGGATGCCGGTGTTGAGGTCATTCACTTGGGACACAACCGCTCTGCCCATGAAATCGTCGATGCTGCCATCCAAGAGGATGTTCAAGGAGTGGCGGTGTCGAGTTATCAGGGCGGTCATATGGAATTCTTTAAATACATTATTGACCTTTTGAAAGAAAGAAATGTTCCGCATATCAGGGTTTTCGGTGGTGGCGGCGGGGTTATCATACCTGAAGAGATAAAAGAGCTGGAATCATACGGCGTCACTAAAATATATTCACCTGAAGACGGCGCCAAAATGGGGCTGCAGGGTATGATCCATCACATGATTAAACAGATGGATTTTTCTACGGTTAACAAGACCGATTTTGACTTTTCAGCGCTGTCACCGGACAACACGTTCATGGTTGCAAACCTGATTACCGCCGTTGAACAGGCCAAAGCACAGGAAAACGGCCACCTTGCCTCACTCAGATCTCAAATCCGAAAAAAAATCGGTAAACGAAAAACACCGGTTATCGGTATTACCGGAACCGGTGGGGCCGGGAAATCGTCCCTGACAGATGAACTTATTCTGAGAATTCTAAATGATCTTAAACATATTCATCTGGCAATCATCAGCAGCGATCCATCCCGTCGTAAAACCGGCGGTGCGCTTTTAGGTGACAGAATACGTATGAATGCCATCGAAAATCCAAGGGTTTATATGCGGAGCCTTGCAACCCGAGGATCACAGACAGAAATCCCCCATGCCCTGGCAGAAGCTATAGATGTTGCGAAAGCCGCGGGCTTTGACCTTGTAATTGCCGAAACAGCAGGAATCGGACAGGGAGATTCGAGTATCACCGACCTTGTTGATTTATCGATCTATGTGATGACCAGTGAATTCGGGGCTGCCACCCAGCTCGAAAAAATAGACATGCTCGATTTTGCCCACCTTATTGTCGTGAACAAATATGAGAAACGGGGCAGCGAGGATGCGGTGCGCGATGTGCGCAAACAGGTACAGCGTAACCGTAAGGCATGGGACAAATCCCCCGAAGAAATGCCTGTTTACGGAACCATTGCTTCCAAATTTAACGACGATGGCGTTACGGCCCTGTATCATGGGATTATCGATGCATTGTCAGAAAGAACAGGGATTGTATTGGATTCGAGTCTTTCCAGACCAAAAGAAAAGACCTCTACATCCAAAACAATTATAATTCCTCCGGAACGAACCCGTTACCTTGCTGAAATCGCCGCCACAATTAGAAAATATCATCAAGAAACCAAAGAGCAGGCAGATGCGGTCCGAAAGGTCTGGCATTTCAAGGAGACCGCAACGACTGTAGCCGGGGATAGTCTTATAGCCGATACATCACAGGTTTTAAATCGGCTCAAGATGGAAATTGAAAAGGTTGAAAACACACTGCATTCCGAGACAACCCGTCTGCTCAATGACTGGGAAGATATCAAAAAGACTTACACTAAAGATGAGCTTACATACCATGTTCGGAACCGGGAAGTTAGTGTTCCACTTTACATAACGTCATTGGCGCATACAAGAATTCCGAAGATTGTACTTCCAAAGTATAAGGACCCCGGAGAAATTTACACCTGGTTGAGAGAAGAAAATATTCCCGGTCGCTTTCCCTTTACCTCAGGTGTTTTTCCGTTAAGACGAGTTGACGAAGATCCAACACGTATGTTTGCAGGAGAAGGAGACCCTGCAAGGACCAACATACGATTCAAGCTTTTATCTGCTGATGCCAAGGCCAAACGTCTGTCCACGGCATTTGATTCTGTCACATTATACGGGTACGATCCGGACATAAGACCGGATATCTACGGCAAAGTCGGTACTTCCGGAGTCAGTATATGTACCCTTGACGATGTGAAGGTGCTTTATGACGGTTTTAATTTGTGCGCGCCCAACACATCTGTTTCAATGACCATCAACGGACCTGCTCCCATCATACTTGCCATGTTTTTAAATACCGCCGTCGATCAACAGGTTGATTTGTTTCGAGCCCGAGAAAAAAAAGAGCCTTCAAAGAGAGAATACAATGGCATTCGATCCAAGGCTCTGTCCGATGTTCGCGGAACGGTTCAAGCGGATATTTTAAAAGAAGATCAAGGCCAAAACACCTGTATTTTCTCCATTGAATTTGCGCTGAAAATGATGGGAGATATCCAGGAGTATTTCATAGAAAACAACGTCCGAAATTTTTATTCGGTGTCAATTTCAGGATACCATATTGCCGAGGCCGGCGCCAATCCCATTACTCAACTGGCCCTTACACTGGCCAACGGATTTACCTATGTCGAATATTATCTATCCCGGGGGATGTCCATCGACAGCTTTGCACCCAATTTGTCCTTTTTCTTTTCCAATGGCATGGATCCGGAATATACGGTTATCGGGAGAGTGGCCAGACGTATTTGGTCTATGGCCATGAAGAATAAATACGGCGGGTCCGCACGGTCTCAGATGCTGAAATATCATATACAGACATCCGGTCGCTCCCTGCACAGCCAGGACATCCAGCTTAACGACATCCGGACAACGCTTCAGGCACTTTGTGCAATTTATGACAACTGCAACAGTTTACACACCAATGCCTTTGATGAAGCTGTTACGACGCCGAGCAATGAATCGGTCCGGCGTGCTTTGGCTATTCAGCTCATTATCAACCGGGAATGGGGCCTTGCAAAAAATGAGAATTTGAATCAAGGCAGCTTCGTTGTCGAGGAGTTGACGCGGTTGGTGGAGGAAGCGGTTCTTGCAGAATTCGACAGGATCGCTGAACGTGGAGGTGTCCTGGGAGCCATGGAAACCGGTTATCAGAGAAGCAAGATTCAAGAGGAATCAATGTATTATGAAAATTTAAAGCATACCGGCGAGTTGCCCATCATCGGTGTCAATACCTTTCGAGATCCTGATGCCGATTGGGAACAATTGAGCGAGTACATTGAGTTGTCCAGGGCCACCGAAGGTGAAAAGAAATCACAGCTTAAACGTCTGGCGGCATTCAAGAAACGAAACAATAAAGAAGCTGATAATGCATTGCGACGTCTTCAGAGCGTTGCCCTGTCAGGGGAAAACATCTTTGAAGAGCTGATGGAGACCGTTAAGGTGTGCACCCTTGGCCAGATTACCCAGGCGTTGTATGATGTGGGGGGGAAGTATAGACGAAACATGTAAAGTTTCCAGTGCATAAATAGCCCTTTTTCCGATGAGCGGCGTTCTCCGCGAGTTTACATCCTCAACGTACGATAATTACGCCTCGGATGAAAACTCTTGTGCGGTCTTGCTCATCGAATAAATGCCTTATTTATAAACTAAAAATGTGTTTGGTGCTATTAATTTTAGAACCTATCTCAAAAACAATCTAAGTGTCCATGGCTGCGTTGTTAAACGGTTCAAAATGCTCACATACTACGTGTATGCTCCGCTTTATAACCGTTTAACGCCTTGCCCTGAACTCTAATCTTATTTTTGAGATAGGTTCTATATAATTCTAAAATTTTTCTCAAAATCGCCCCTTAGAAGATTTTGAGATAGGTTATAGAAAGAGAATAAAAGGAGATAGATATGAGAGAAGCAGTGATCGTGAGTGCGGTGAGAACACCATTAGGAAGTTTCAATGGTTCATTGGGGAATATCGGCGCCACCCGATTGGGTGCTGTGGTGATCGAAGCAGCGGTTGAACGGGCAGGTATTAAAAAGGATGCTGTCAATGAGGTGATTATGGGGATGGTGCTCCCGTGCGGCTACGGACAGAATCCTGCCAGACAGGCGGCTGTTATGGCTGAGATGCCTTTTGAGGTTGAATGTATCACCGTGAATAAGGTTTGCGGTTCAGCATTAAAAGCGGTGATGCTGGCTGCCCAGGCGATTCAGGTGGGTGATGCGGATGTGGTCGTTGCAGGCGGGATGGAAAACATGAGTATGGCCCCGTATTATCTTGAAAAAGGTCGTTTTGGATATCGCATGGGACCGGGCACGCTTGAAGATCACATGGTTCATGACGGTCTCTGGGATATTGTCAACGATTTTCACATGGGCGTTTCCAATGAGCTGTGTTCAGAAAAGTACGACATCAGTCGCAAAGACCAGGATCGTTATGCCGCAGAGTCGTATCGTCGTACACTTGAAGCCGTCCTCAACGGTCGATTTAAAGATGAAATCGTTCCTGTTGAAATCCCCCAGCGAAAAGGCGATCCTGTTATTTTTAATCAGGATGAATGCCCCCGTGAGACGACCTTTGAAGCCCTTTCAAAAATGAAACCGGCGTTTAAAAAGGACGGAAGGGGAACGGCCGGTAATGCATCCATCATCAGTGACGGTGCGGCAGCCGTGGTGGTTATGTCAAAAGACAAAGCCAGAACGTTGGGATGCCGGGTCATGGCGACCATCGGCGCTCAGGCATCTTTTGGTTTGGATATGAAATACCTTCTTGTGGCACCCATTTGGGCCATTCCCAAATGTTTGAAGAAGGAAGGGATTTCCCTTTCAGATGTCGATCTTTTTGAGATCAACGAAGCGTTCAGCGGTTCGACGGCGGCGGTGCTGAAGGAGCTTAACCTGGATCATGCAAAGGTGAATGTAAACGGCGGGAGTGTCGCTCTGGGGCATCCCATTGGTGCCAGCGGATGTCGAGTGCTGGTGTCCCTTTTGCATGAAATGATTCGACAGGACAAAAAGATCGGGGTTGCTTCGCTGTGTCTCGGGGGTGGGGAAGGTGTTGCCATGGTGGTAAAACGATAGGAGAGAAAAAGTGGACATAAAAACATTCGGCGTTATTGGTGCGGGCCAGATGGGAAACGGTATTGCTCAAGTTGCTGCCGTGAGCGGCTTTGAGGTCATCATGAACGACATCAAGACTGAATTTGTCGAAAAAGGTTTTGCCAGCATAAAGAAGAATTTAAGACGAAGTGTCGACAAAGGCAGAATGACCGATAAAGAGATGAATGCTGTTCTTCAGCGGATCAGAACCAGCGTAGACATCAAAGATATGGGGCCTGTCGATTTTGTTGTCGAGGCCGCCACAGAAAATGAAACGATTAAGTTTCAGATATTTAAAGATCTGGATCAAATCTGTGAACCTCATGTGATTCTGGCAACCAATACATCATCCATTCCCATCGGACGGATCGCATCCCATACAGGACGCCCGGAAAAGATTATCGGGATGCATTTTATGAATCCGGTTCCGGTAATGAAACTGATTGAGATTATCCGGGGGCTGCGAACAACGGATGACACGTTTAAGACCACATGGAACTTGGCTGTAAAGCTTGGTAAAACGCCGGCTGAAGCAAATGATTACCCCGGTTTTATCATCAATCGAATACTCATGCCCATGATCAATGAAGCGGTGTATTGCCTGTATCATGGTGTGGGTTCCCGTGAAGATATCGACACCGTCATGAAACTGGGCGCGAACCATCCCATGGGTCCTCTGGCACTGGCGGATCTTATCGGATTGGATACCTGTCTGGCAATTATGGATACGCTTTTCGATGGATTTAAAGATTCAAAGTACCGGCCATGTCCACTGCTCAAACGATATGTTGAGGCC
>JAOUGB010000155.1 GCA_029857875.1 Desulfobacteraceae bacterium
TATAACGGCAACTTTTCCAAAATCAGAAAGGTGTTGGGCTGCGGTGGCGGCATTGTTGAAATAGCAGAAGCCCCCGAAAGAATGCCGTTCGGCATGGTGGCCCGGCGGCCGGACCAGGGCATAGGAGACGCGCCGGCCTTCGAGGATCTCATGGGCCGCTGTCAGGGCGCAATCCACACCTCGACGCGCGGCAACATAAGCATTCCGGTTAATGGGGGTGAAGGTGTCGATACAGTAGTATCCCGAAAGAACCGAGGGCTCCTTTGGTGGACGGGTCTTATTTCGAATAGGAAACACATAAGGATAGAGGGATTTTCCTTCGGGCATCTCCTCACAAGCCCGCTTGAGATAACTGACGAACCGGTCGTCATGAACCGAAAAGAGGTGTTTGTCCGGAAAACTTTTGGGCTTGATCCGGGCAAAGATTCCCGATTTTTCCAGTTTCCCCAGGATGCTGCGCACTCTGACCGGAGATTCCACATATCCACGCTCATGGACATGATGGATGGCGTGACGGTCCGTGACCACCAGCCCGATCTGTTCCAGGGACTGGCTTTTGACCTGTGGCTGGACCGCTTCGGGTTTGACATACCGGTGGGGCCTGAGTTGTATCGGATTGTCTCGAACGGACTTGACGACCTTTTCCACATATTCAGTGGGGCAATAGTCTGCATACTTTCGCTCGAGGATGGCCCGCACCACCTTTCGAACATAGGCCGAATCCGGAAGTTTGGACTGTCCCAGCCCGTCATGGACCAGATGCGGCATACAGGAATCGCCGGGTGTCACCGGCGTTTCATAGGCCGTATTTACAATGGGACGGGCGCCGTACCGTTCATAAAACCTGAGCCGTGCACGATTTTCCTTGAGCAGGGCCTCATCCGGACAGGCTTCTCGGTCGTCCGGCAGGCACTCAAAAAAAAGCCCTTTTGCCTTGAAATCCACAGCTTCCTGCCGAATCGTGTCATAAATGGCACTGCCGAGCCCGCCCCTGGTTTTTCCGCTGGCCGTGGCGATCCAGTCTAAATAACAAAAGTTGATCTCGGGTTCATACAAAAGAAACGCAAACCCTAAAACCCGCTTGTGAAAATTTTCGGCCACAAACAGTATAGAACGAAATTGATGTTTAAAGGGATTGCGGAGCTTTTCCCCGATATGATCGATCTCTTCTTGGGGAACCTCGTTGAAACGGGTCCTGAGAATGTCTTTGACCTGTCGCAAGACCTCCTTGTTTCGAGGAAGAATATCATCATAAATACGCCGGATACGAAGCATGGGATCACCTCCTTTGGGTCGAGATTCCGTTCATTGCGATGCTTTCAATGGCGCGAACAAAGGTCATTCCGGATCGATTGACCGCCGCAGAAAACCCGGCATCCGGAGAAAGACAGGGGTTGGCGTTGACTTCGAGAATCCATGGACGACCTTGTAAATCCACGCGAAAATCGATGCGGGCATACCCCTTCAGTCCGAAAACCTCCCAGCAACGGACAGCCAGATTTTTCAGTTGTTGAAGAAGAGGTACGTCGGATGAGGGAAAGTCGAACCGTCTGGGAGTGTGATGATATTCGTAGGATGAGCTATCCCACTTTGCCCGGTATCCCACGATGGTAAGTTTTTGTGTGCCGTAGTTTTCGAAAATAATCTCCGCCGGAGGAAGCACTTGGATCCCCGCCGCTCCTTCAAGAATCGAGAGATTGAATTCCCGCCCTTCGACAAACACCTCGGCAAAGCAACTCCCCCCAAGTTTCGGGGCCCGCTCCTTAAGAATTTGATTCAAGGTCTCAAGGCCCTTGTTTTCGACGGGTTCATCATCGTCCAATCCCAGGGAACCATGCTCCCATGTCGATTTTACCAGCCAGCGTTCCTTTTCTGCTGAGAAAAAATTTTTGCAAACGAACGGCAAATCGCAAGGACTGGGGCCGATCCACGCTGGGGTGGGGAGTCCTGCCAGGACCATTCGTTCCTTTGCCAGTCCCTTGTGGGAGGTAACAAAAATGGACTCCGTGCATGACCCGGTGTAACATATTCCCATGGCATCAAGAAGACCTGGAAACAAATGGATCAACCGGCCTTGACCATCCAGAGATTCCACCAGGTTGAATACCAACTGGGGGTCATAGGCCAGCAGTCGATCTTTTATACTCAAAAGATCCAGGGTGCACGGCATTTGAACGACATCGTGGCTCAGTTCTTTCAATGATTGAGACACGGCCTCCGCCTGAACCAGAACATCCTGTTCATCCGGTCGGTCTTCCGGCCCTGTCTCGTTGTGAACGACGGCAATACGCATCAGGTTTCTTTCCTTTTTGGCGGTTCATGCCGATCGATTCTCTTTAAGGCCGATGCAAGAATGCGTTCAATCAAGACTTCATAGGAAAGGGGAATTCCTTTGCAGATAATCGGTAGATCCGAATGGTCCGGATGCAATCCGGCCAGAGGATTGATCTCCAAAAAAAAAGGTTGACCGTCCTCGTCGCACCGAATATCCACGCGACCTGCATCCCGGCAGCCCAAAACCTGCCAGGCATTGAGGGCAATGTCTTCAGTTTTTTGGATCAGCGGTTCTTCTGAAGATCGAACCGAACGATATTGAACCAGTTCTTCGCAACGCTCTTTGTTGACGTAAGAATATACCCCCGCTTCGGCTCCGGCCAGCAAGATCACTTCAATGGTGCCCAAGACTTCGGCATCCGCTCCTGTTCCGATAATTCCAACGGTAAATTCTCTTCCGGAAAGATAACGCTCCACCAGAACCGCTTGGTTGTATGTATGTCCCATGGCCGCACAGGCCGAGCCCAGGTCACGACGGTGATGAAGAATTGAATGAGGGCTTACCCCTTTTCCCGTACCTTCGGCCACCGGCTTGATAAAATAAGGCGGCGGAAAGTTCACTAACCTTTCGTCACCCTCTTTTTCAACTACCCAAAAATCGGATGTGGGAATCTTAGCATCCCGAATGACCCGTTTGGTCATACCCTTGTGAAGGGTCAGGCTCATGACCAGAGGATCCGAGAAAGTGTAGGGAATGTTGTATACGTCCAAAATCGCCGGTACCTGAGCCTCCCGACCGATACCGTTTAACCCCTCGGCAATGTTAAAGACCAGATCCCAGCGGTTTCCCCGGGCCAGTCGTTCAATGAGCCGGCGGGCATTTCCAATGCGATCCGTTATATGCCCCAGACCCCTAATGGCGGTTTCAAGGGCGTCAATGGTGTCTTCCCGATCGAACTCGGCTGTTTCCAATTCGTCGTATCCGGCCGCCAGATAGTCGGACCGCAAATCATAGATCAAACCGATCTTCATGACGATAGGTCTCCTTTCTCCATAATTTCCTGGTAGAGCAGGTGATGCCAATGCTCGGCCTCGCCCTGGCAAAAACCTTGAATCGTTTGATCCAGGTGCTTGCCGGGCGGCAACAGATGTACGGGGCACTCCGGCGCCAGGTCCGGATAGAAGCCCTGAGCGTTATAAAGATGAGGGTGCAACCGGCAAACCAGAGGACGAACCGCCAACGGAAGGGTACACCCCATGGTGCTCAAAAACAGGCACCTGCCTGAAGATTCCTGTTTGACGACACGTCGTGTTCCATCGGGTCGAAACACCTGGCGATCCCACTGGGGATCATCGGATTGATCCCTGTAAGCTTCTGTGGAGCAGCGGCGAAATTCATAAAAATCGTACTTTTTCGTAAAATTGAAAATCCGGCGCACATCTCCCATTGTTACAAAAATATCCGTCTCGACGCAACAGGTTTTGTCTTGCTGAGCGCAAAGGGTACATAGAACGACATGATCGATCATATTGATCCTCCCACACTCACTCATGGGTGTTTAAACCTAAAATGAGCGTTTCAAATTTTAAAAGGGGATAAAATATTTTTTTAGGTTAAAAAATAAAAGCCTTAAATACAAAAGACTTGCCAGCGGCAAGTCTTGAAACCGTCATTATCAAACCTTAATTGAGTGAAAGTCGAGGATGGCCCAGATCCCCCCGAAACGGGATCTTCGTTTCACTACGAGAGGCATCAAGGGCGAAGCCGTCCCGCCCCCACAGCGGGACTGAGAGCCCTTGATAACAAAGGAGATGAGGTATCATCGGCTTTCCTGAAATGATGTCTATTTCAACGGAACGTCCTCAACTTTTTCATGGATCACAGAGCTGTGCGCAAACGACGGGAATATGCGTTGCTGCGGGTCCGGATACTTAAAGGTTTTTCCTTCATAGTTGCGCAGAGTCCACTCCGAACTGTCGCGACCCATGACATAATCGGGCATTACAGGAATCTTGCCGCCGCCTCCGGGGGCGTCGATCACATAGGTGGGGACGGCATAGCCGCTGGTAAAACCTCTCAATCCTCTGATGATTTCCAATCCTTTCTCTACGGGCGTGCGAAAATGTGAAGATCCTGAAATGGGATCGCATTGGTAGAGATAATAGGGTCTCACTCTCATCTTCAGCAAGTGGTGCATCAGTTCCGTCATGGTATCGACGGTGTCGTTAATCCCCGCCAAAAGCACCGTCTGGGAGTTTAGGGGGATGCCGGCATCCGCCAGCATGGCACATGCTCGATAGGCCTCCGGCGTACATTCATCCGGATGGATGAAATGAAGGCTCATCCATATCGGATGATGCCGTCTCAGCATTCGAACCAATTGAGGCGTAATACGCTGGGGTAAAACAGCCGGAACTTTCGTTCCAATTCGCACAATCTCCACATGGGGTATCTGCCGCAGCTTTGTAAGAATCCAATTGAGGCGATCATCGCTCAACGTCAGCGGATCTCCTCCGGAAATGAGAACGTCCCGGATTTGAGTGTCGGCCCGGATATAATCTATGGCCTTTTCCAGGCGGTTCCGGGAAGGGTACAATCTGCCATGCCCGACAACCCGCGATCGTGTGCAATACCGGCAGTAGGTGGAACAAAAATCGTGAGCGAGCAAAAGAACTCTGTCCGGGTACCGATGGACAAGCCCCGGCACAGGACTCTGACGATCTTCGCAAAGGGGATCGTCGGCTTCTTCGGGTGTTTTAAAAAATTCATGGACAGTCGGAACCACCGTTCGTCTCAAGGGAGAATCGGGGTCTTCCCGGGAGATAAGGCTCATATAATAGGGCGTTATCCCCAACGGCAGTTTGACCGACAAATTCCCCAAAGCGTCGGTTTCCTCTGTTGAAAGGTTTAAAAACCGACGAAGCTTAAGGATTGTATGTATTCGATGATTGATCTGCCAATGCCAGTTGTTCCATTCCTTATCATTTGCATTTGGAAAGAACTTGCGTCGGAATGCCTTGGTTTTACTGGATGTTTTGGACTGTCGTCTGACGACGAAGGGTAAAACTACCGCCGTTTGCCGGGGGGTAATAATTTCCTGGGGTCTGGGGTGCAGGTTAGTTAATGATAGAAGTATACCTGGAGGTTCTTCAAAATCCTCCTGAATTTCATCTTTGGCCGCATCTTTACTATAACATTGTATAAGCGATGTTCCATCATCCATTTCTTGTGTCTCCTATAATAAGAAGTTAGAAAATATAATTTTTTAGTTTAATCACATCTATGAAAAAATCAAGCGAATTTTTTTCACTTTTTCACTTTTTTTTTAAAAAAAATTGCAGCCGTTTTTAATCATTTTCCGGCTCTGCGTCGCCGGTTGTGGGGCTAAGCCCCGTTCATCTAAATTCACTTGAATAAGAAATGGTTAAGTGACATCGGATTTAGTGCTAAGTTGCCCGCAGGCCGCGGAAATGTCTTGTCCCTTACTGTGACGAATAATGGCCGTATAATTATTTTTGTTCAAAATGTCCTTGAAATGAAGGATCACAGATTCTTCAGGACACTCAAATTTACTCTCTTGGTAGGTGTTGAAGGGAATAAGATTTATTTTTGCCCGTATCGGTTTCAGCAATCTGACCAGGCGTTTTGCGTCTTCTTCAGAATCGTTGATCCCTTTTAACAGAATATATTCAAACGTGATTTTTCGGCGGGGCATTAGAGGATACCTGGCACAGGCATTGAGAAGGCTTTCTATAGGGTATTTTCGATTGATGGGCATCAGCATGTCGCGGGTTTTGTTTTCTGTGGCGTTTAATGATATTGCCAGATTAACCGCTGTTTCACGACCCAAATCGGAAAGCTTTGGAACAAGACCTGATGTTGAAACTGTCATTCTTCGGTTTGAAAATCCGAGTCCGAAGTCCCTGTCGG
>JAOUGB010000156.1 GCA_029857875.1 Desulfobacteraceae bacterium
GTCAATTGTTGCAGGCAAAGTTTCTTTGTAGGACTCAATCTTAAACTGCTGTCCGTATTTGGGATGGATTTCCCAGGTTCCTTCAATCTTAAGGAATTGACCGGCTTTGACAGCCGGCATTGTGCCAACAATCGTAACGATACTATTGGTTTTGCTGGTTTTTAATTTTGCGATGGTATAATGATTCTCGGCATTGAAGTAGGTAATTCTTTCCAGCTCTCCTTCAAGGATGGTTGTGGGGAGGGGCCTGTTCATCGGTATTACGAGTTGTCCGGAAACGCTGCCGGATTGTTGCGGGTGACAATCCAGTTGACGGCTTCCAAAAGACTTGGAACAATAACGTCCGGATGAATCATCTTTTCTTTTAATATTTTTTCAGCCATAACACCATTGCCGGTTTTAACCAAAATCGCAGATCCGCATCCGGCATTCCGAGCACATTCTATGTCCTTTGCGCTGTCCCCCACCATGATCGACGTCTCAAGGTCGATTTGGTATCTCTTTTTAGCCCTATAAATCAACCCGGGATTTGGTTTACGGCAGTCACACCTGTCTTCCGGCACATGGGGACAATAAAATATGTCTTTTATTTCACCGCCGTTCGATTGAACGGCTTTTTTCATCATGTCATGGATGAAATCAAGATCTTGTTTGGATACCATCTTGCGATGAATCACAGACTGGTTTGTAATGATAATGATGGGAAATCTATTCAGCGTCAGCTGTTTTAATGCCTTCAGGCTGCCGGGGAGAAACTCAAATTCAGACCAGCTTTTAATGTAATCCGGAGAATCATGATTTATGACTCCGTCCCGATCCAAAAAGACCACATTTTTCAATGTTTTTCCTCTAATTATCCTCAGCGATAGCAAATGCATTCTTGTATCCGCTTTGGATCAAGATGCGTTCAAACCTGTTTGCCTGGGCCAGGTTTGTATACTTGCCAACCTTTACCCTGTAGAAGGTATCCCTTCCATTGAAATAGGACGTGATGTAAACATTTTTATAGGTTCGAGCAAGTTTTATCCTGAGTCTTTCAGCGTTTTTCATTTCACCGAATGCACCGATTTGAACCGTAAAATTGCCTTCATACAAATCTGTCGCCGGATAAGACGCTTTGTTACCGTTCGACATGTCTGATTCAATGGATCTGGTAAGTGCAACAATTTCAACATCGGCTGTACCCGGTCCGACGATACCGAGCTTTTTGGCCGCCGTATACGAAAGGTCGATGATCCTGCTTCTAGCAAAAGGTCCACGGTCGTTGATTCTAACTTGAATCTCTCTGTTGTTTTGTAAATTTTTCACGCCGACATAGGTGTCAAAAGGAAGGGTTTTGTGTGCCGCCGTCATGGCATACATATTGTAAATTTCACCATTGGCTGTCTTTTTCCCGTGGAATTCCGTTCCGTACCAGGATGCTTTTCCCCGCTGACTGAAGCTCTGTGCATGCGGCATCGGTTGATACCAGGTCTTCCCGACTTTATATGGTTTGGGGTGACCGGGTGGTGTTGGGGGTGGTGGCTCTATTGTTGAACATCCACATAAAAGAAAAGCTGAAATACTGCAAAAAACAAAACGTCTACAAACTATTCGCCAATGTCTTTTTAAGAAATGAATGGCCATTATTTTTTTTCAAATGCGATTTTTAAAACATCCTGCATCCTTTCCACAGGTTTAAAATTTATTTTCTTTTGAATCTCTTCGGATATGTCGTACAGATCTTTTTCGTTCAACTTTGGGATAATGATTGTTTTTATTCCCGCGCGATGAGCAGCCAGCACCTTTTCCTTTAGGCCGCCAATCGGCAGGACCTGGCCTCTTAATGTGATTTCACCGGTCATGGCAAGATCTTTTCTAACGGTCCTATTGGTCAGCAACGATGCCAGAGCTGTCAGCATGGTAACACCCGCGGATGGGCCGTCTTTTGGGATAGCACCTGCGGGAACGTGAATATGTATATCGTGTTTTTCGAAATAATCGTCAGGAACGCCGATTAAAGCGGCGTTGGACCGAATGAAGCTCAATGCCGCGGTTGCTGATTCTTTCATGACATCTCCAAGCTGGCCGGTCAAGGTAAGGCCCTTATTCCCTCTCATGGAGGTAGCTTCTACAAAAAGAAGTTCTCCCCCTGTTTCTGTCCAGGCTAGACCTGTGGCTACGCCTGGAATTGACGTTCTGGCTTTGCCTTCATGGGTCAATCTTACAGGGCCCAGGTACTCGGAGATATTTTCAACATTTATTGCAACTGACTTTATTTTTTCCTCAGCGATACCGGCTGCAACACCACGACAAATATTTGCGATTTCCCGTTCAAGATTTCTCAAACCGGCCTCACGGGTATAGCCGGATATAATATGTTTGATAGCTCCTTTCGTAAACTTTATTTGACCGGCTTTGAGTCCGTGGGCGTCGCGTTGTCGAGGAATAAGGTAGCGAATGGCAATTTTCACTTTTTCTTCAAGGGTGTATCCGACAAGCTTCAATACCTCCATTCTGTCCCGCAGAGCCGGGGGGATGGTATCAAGTATATTGGCGGTGGTGATAAACATGACCTTTGACAGGTCAAAAGGTACGTCCAGATAATGATCGGAAAAGGAAAAGTTTTGTTCCGGATCGAGAACTTCCAACAGAGCGGACGACGGATCTCCTCGAAAATCACTTCCCACCTTGTCGATTTCATCCAGCATAAACACCGGATTGTTGGACTCGGACCGTCTAATCCCTTGAATAATTCGACCGGGAAGCGCCCCGATATAGGTTCGCCGATGTCCTCTTATTTCAGCTTCATCCCGTACGCCACCCAGCGAAATTCGAAAAAATTTTCGCCCGAGGGCATTGGCGATGGAACGGCCCAGAGATGTTTTCCCGGTGCCGGGAGGACCGACAAAGCACAGGATGGGCCCTTTTGACTCTGGTTTTAACTTGCGCACCGCAAGATATTCTATAATTCGTCGTTTGGCCTTATCAAGTCCGAAGTGATCTTGATCTAAAATTTTTCTCGCCTTTGTTATGTCCATGTTGTCTTCTGTACTGTCATGCCAGGGGAGTGCCGTCAACCAGTCCAGATATGTGGAGGCCACCGTATATTCAGCTGAAGAGGGATGCATTCTGGAAAGGCGGTTCAGTTCCCGTTCAGCTTCCTTGCGGGCTTCCTCAGGAAGATTTTTTTCCTCGATTTTTGCTTTGTAGTCTTCAATTTCAACAGCAGCCTCATCTTTTTCGCCCAATTCTTCTTTAATTGCTTTGAGCTGCTCGCGAAGAAAGTATTCCCGCTGCCTTTTATCCATATCCCCTTTAACCTGGGATTGGATTTTGCTACCCAGTTCTAATATTTCCAACTGATAAGTTAGAAGCCGTGTGACTTCTTTCAACCGCTTTTTTATATCGTAAATCTCCAGAACCCGCTGCTTTTCCTCAAGACTGGAATTGATGGTGGAGGAAATCATATCGGCCAATATACCGGGCTCCTGTATCGATTTTGCCATCACCACGATTTCTTGAGGCAAACCCGGAGAAAGCTCGGCAACCCTCGAGAACTGACCGATCATGTTGGACATCAAAGCATCTATCTCTTTGTCCTTTGTTTCTATGTCTTTAATATGTTTGACACTGGCTTTGAGATACGGCTTTTCCTGTACATACTTTTTAATTTCGAATCTACCCAAACCCTGAGCCAGCAATTGCAGTTTGTTGTCTTCTGTTTTCGCCATTTTAAGGATCAATGCAACGGTTCCCGCAGTATTCAGGTTATCTCGCACGTTCACATTTTCCTCTACCGGCTTTTTCGCAACAACAAGTCCTATGAGTCGATCCTTGGACATGGCTTCATCCACCAGTTGAATCGATTCCGGTTGCATAACAACAAGGGGCAACACCATTTTGGGATAAAGGGCAGCGTCAAACAAAGGCAGGATCGGAAGAATTTCCGGAATTTTTTCCGCGCTGATTTCAGGTGATGTGTGCTGTTCTGTCATAAGAACCTCCAACTAATCTATGTCGAATTCGATCCGGCATTTATGAATCAAAGTCAAGAATTAAGGCCAGGTTTTATGTCATCTTTCCAGACGTTGCTTCAAATAAATCATTTAACAGCTATTCTTCTGTAATTGGAACCTTGAATGTTTTGTCCAGTTCGAGCTTTGCGAGTCGAACCTGGAGAAAACCGTTTGTGTATGATGCTGATACGACTTCAGGATCAATGGGCGAAGGAAGATAGAGGATTCGCTCAAATTTGCCGTACTGTATTTCCGCCAGTCTGTATTTAGCGTTATCTATTCGAGGAAATTGGGTGCGGTTTCCTTGAACCCTTACTGCCTTACTGCTGATTTCAAGTTCCAGATCCTCTTTGTTAACCCCGGCGATCTCACCCATGATAATTATTTCATCAGGGGTTTCATACATATCCATTTGAGGCTTCCATTTTTGCTCAGCAATCCTAAACATCGGGTTTATCGTTCTGAATAGATCCTCAACAGTTTTTTCAAACGTAGAGCCGAGGTCATCGAAATCTTTGGTGAATCTTATTTTGATATAGTCCATTTTAAAGCTCCTAATTGTTAAAGCTTACAATTACCTAAACCGAGCGTTTCAAATAGTGACATGGCTATAAAAAAGTTTGGCTGTGTTTAATTTAAGTACAAATATTTAACATTTCAGTCAGCGTTTGTAAAGGAAAGTTGTAAAGACATAATATGGTAACATAAAAATTGTGTTTTAAGAAGATGCTGTTGGGTATTTGGTCAGTTGTTTAAAAATGGCTGGCATAGTGATTTGCCATATATAAGGCAATCTTTTATTAAAGCACTCCTAAATCACGGACAAAGCAATCAACCTTCTAAGGACGGTAGGACGCCTAACCAGAAAATGGCATTTCTTTTGATATCACAACTTTTGAGCTGGCTTTAAGATTGCAAATACATAGCAGTAAAACCCAGTTGATTGCTGGAATAGTAATAAATATACATAAAAAAGGCAGAGCCATTACTGACCCTGCCCTTTTAAAATATCTAATTTATTATTTTGTTGTTCTTGGTTTTAGCCTTCTATCGAGTCCGCTTCTCCTATTCTTGCCCGACCTTCGTTCAGGAATATGTTGAGTATATGAGAATTGACGCCTTTCAATGCCTAAACGTCTTCCTCCATTATCAGGCAATATGGAGTTCATGACAAACTACTTTTTAAAGAACTTTTTACGTCCAAATCCTGCGAGACCAACTAATCCAGAGCCAAGCAGTATAAGTGTAGCGGGCTCGGGGACCGCAGGAGCGCCATCACCACCTGAAGTATCAACACCTACTTGTGGGCTATTACCAACGCTTGATGTGATGACCCTGGGTGGCGGATCATCATCTTTATCTGGACAGCCTGCAATTCCAAAAAACATAATCACAATACATAAAAACATAAATAATTTTTTCATCTTATCACCTCCATAAAAAGAAAAAAAGCCGAACTAAACCTGATGTGATCTTAACGATGTCACACTCGGAAGCTCGGCTATCATTTCAGCAGGAAGAGACCTTAAGGGAAGCTCAACACGAATATTCAGACCCGTGGCTTTCCGTCACCCTATTGCTCGGGCTTTGGCTTTTTCCTAAATGCTTTCAAAACACTTATTCATTAATTTTATGCAAAAATCATGCAAATTCAAATGGTTGTGAAGTTAAACAGGAATTTCAAGTAGTTATCTAAATTATGCGAAAAACTGGGTATGCAAAATCAAAGAAAAACTATGTAATTATGGGGTAAATTACACAAAAAATTATTACACTAATTACATAGTATTTATAAATAAATCAAATTATTATATGCCACATTGTGGTGGTAATGTATTAAGAGTTTCGATGGAAAGGAGGAGCGAGTTAATTAAAGATATCTTGCCATGAACACAACCTGGAGCCAACTCCTACTAATTCCATATATCATAAATCAGTGCCTTCATTAGTCTCTATTCAAGTTTTTTAGGTTATGTCTTTCTGTCCATTTACCAGCTGGCGCATTGGTTTTTGATTCCTGGCCAGAAACGACAGAGTTGTCAGAAGGCTTTTCCTCGGTTCCGGAGCTATCTTCTTTTTCGATAACCTGTGAAGCGGGAAGTCTGGGCACCGGCATCCTGTTAAGCGACTTGTCAGTCGATGGGGCAGAAGATACTCCTTCAGATACGG
>JAOUGB010000157.1 GCA_029857875.1 Desulfobacteraceae bacterium
AAATGTATGACCGGATCGTAATTACCGACATTGTGCTGCGTGAAGATGTCGATATGATGGCCCTTTCTGCCCAATTCTTTGGCCATTTCCCGAACGTAAACGCTCATTCCGCCTGTATCCCGGGTCCCCAAATCACCAACGGGACTTGAATGGATACTCAGCATGGCAACATTCAATCCTGTTGGACGATACTTCAATCGATTTCTCCCACTCGATATTGCCTTTTTGTATGAATCTTCTTTATCCTTCAAGATCAATTTTTAAATGATACAACGGCACCGGCGTACTCCCCAGACGTTTTTTATACCCTTCATCACCCTTTAATAGATCGTACCGAAGCTTTCCCTGTTCAATACTATCTCTGATACTATACACCTTGCTGAGAAACCCGGGACTCAGATTGCTAAATTGAGGATTATATCCATTGTTATATAAAAATAGGATATCGTTGAAATCAAAGCACATCACGCCGGCAGCCGGTACCCGATCGATGTCTAAAAAAAACATTCTCAAAAATCCCTGTTGAGCCATTCTTTGAGCCAACAAACGAAAAAAAGACACCATTTGGTCGGTTAAAAATTCGGACTTGTCCGGTCGACTGGCTTTAAACATAGAAAAAAAGGTGTCCATATTTTCTGAAATTTCGTCCGGTCGTTTAATGACACGAAAACGGATTTCACCCGCCTCGTTTAGTCGTCTTAATTTGCGACGAATTTCGTGGCGCTGCTTACCTTCTATCATTTGGAGATATGACTCCCAGGTGCGGGGTAATATTATTTCATAGCTAAACGCCACTTGATTGCAAACTACAGCATATCCCATTTGTTTTGCCAGATTCGGCAATTGGGTTAGCGATATGGAATCGGGTCTCAATGTTCCCAATTGAAGAGACCGCACCTCCTTTTTTTTCAGGTGGGTTAAAATTGCCTTGAAGAATTCAGGATAATGATTTGACGCTACGATCACATCCTGGTAATCACACACATTTTCTCCGCCGATGAACTGCGCTGTTTTCTCTTTTATACGCAAAGGGGCAACACCAATTAGTTTTCCTTGACGATATCCCGCCAGAATTTCAGGGCCGTTATTCCCGCCAAAAGTGTCCCACCATGTTCTCAGCCACAACGGAAGAACAAACAAACAGTTCCAATCAAGATCGAATTTTTTATCTAGAAAAAGAGACTCTAAACGCTCAAATGATTCTGTTTTGATCTCTATTCTTTGTTTGTTCAGAGTCATCGATATTTTTAAATGAATTCAGGTTAAATTTACTTTTCAGGGATGGCTACCATTTGTCCGGATCTGGCCGACTTGGCCAATGCGTCCAATACCCGCATGTTTTGAATGCTGTCATGAATTTGGATCAAAGGTGACGACCCATGGATTATGACGTCTGAAAAATGCTCAACCATCAACCGATACTCATCGGCACCCGGAATAACTTCTTGTCTGCCAATTTCCTCATGTCTGCCGCGATGAACGTAAGTCGCGTCTTTTTCCCATGGAATAAAGGCATTGTGTGGAAGTTCAATGGAACCGTCTTCGCCGACGATGGTATAGGTCTGCTGCAAAGAACTAATAAAGCTGGCTTCAATAGTTGCCAGACCGCTGTTTCGAAAGTGCAAAACACCCACTGTGTGTATATCGACACCCTCGGAATTAAAATGTGCAGTGGATTGAACGCTTTCAGGATCTTCTCCCATCATCCATCGTGCGACACTGACGCCATAGCATCCCACATCTAACAGCGCGCCTCCCCCCCTTTTTTTCAGGCGGGCGTTCTCTTTTTTCTTTAAAATATGTTCTTCCATGTGGAAACAAAACGAAGTTCGAACAAGCCGCGGTGTTCCGATCTTACCCTGGGAAACCATTTGGTGGATGGTCCTGCTGCGAGGATGAAATCGGTACATGAGTGCCTCCATGAGATGCAAGTCCTTTTTCGACGCAATTTCTGCCATTTCCATGGCCTCGGCAGTATTACAGGCCAGGGGTTTTTCACATAAAACATGTTTTCCAGCCTCTAACGCTCTGATCGTCCATTTCTTGTGAAGGTGATTGGGAAGGGGAATGTAAACAATGTCGACCTGTTTATCTTCAATAACGGATTCATATTTGGAGTATAATTGGGTGATGTTGTATTTTCCTGCCAATGCCTCTGCTTTTTTAATATTTTGAGTTGCCAGGGCATGAACGCTGCCATTTACAGAATTGAAGATGGCCGGAATCACGCATTTTCTGGCAATAGTGGCGTTTCCTAAAATTCCCCATTTTATGCTAAAATTCATTGAATCGCTCCACGGTGCCGCCTTTTGATGCACTCAGGGCTGCTGTTTCTAAAATGGAAACGACTTTTACAGAATCATTTAAGGACGAAATCAGGGGTTCACCGATCAACAGATGATCTGCAAGATTTTTATAGAATGGGTAGTCCTTTCGTTTGGGTATGGCCATCTTTTGTTCTAAGATTTGCCCTGAAGCATGACGCCGGAAAAGAGTTAGGTCCGGAATCATTTCCGTTGCCGGAATGTTATGTTGGTAAAAGTAAACGACCGGATCAATATGATACGTGACCACATCTTTCCAGTGTCCGATGATTGCTCCTTTTGTTCCCAAAAGATACCATTTGGGTTTGGGTGCGGCAGCAATGTCTGAATGAATAAATTCAGCCTCCTTACCTCCTTCAAATTTAATCCATATCCTTTCCTGGTCAGCATTGGTTACATCATGCCATACCCTTTTGTGACGAAAGGCAGCGACAGATTCCGGGGGATCAGGGATAAGGTCTACAATCCAGTCCAAATAATGGGCACCCCAGTCATAGGCGATGCCTCCGGATATTTTTTCATGGGAATGCCAGTATCCGCAAGGGTGTGAGAATCCGCCGACAAATGTTTCCATATAGAAAAGATCGCCAATGAGATCTTCATGTAATGCGCGTTTGATCGCCTTATAGTCAGGATCCCAACGCCGGTTTTGGTGGCAGCATAAATGAACCTGCATTTTTTCAGCCATTTCCAGCATTCGGTCTGTTTCTTTGCGACTGAGTGCCAGAGGTTTTTCGCAGACCACATGCTTTTTATTCTCCATCATCTGAATGGATAATTTAGCATGACTGTTGGGTGGTGTGGCGATAATGACCAAATCTACGTCATCGTCATTGGCTAATTTTTTGGCATTTGAATATACTTTTGCCTCGGGGAATCGATGCTCTGCCATCTTCAAGCGCTGGGGATTTAAGTCACAAATGGCGTGGAGCTTAAAACCCTTAGTCGCGTTAACGCCACTTCCATGAAGCTCCCCTACCGACGGGGCGTATCCCAATATTCCGACATTTAAGTTCTGAACAGTCATGGGTTGTCCTGAAAGTTTCCGTAATAACCGATAGATGATCCGTTTTAATTCAGAATTTTCAAAGTCTTGAAGGGTTGTACATGCTACCCGGCCGGCGTCGACCTGACGGTACACCAGTGCCGGACTGTGCTGGTAGCGCCAGTCGGCATACAATAGTGTCGTTACATCATCGCTAAGAACATGAAGTGGATGATATCGCCCTTTCAAATAAATAGCATCAGGTAATCGGTCCGCCATCGGCTGATTTATATCTTTAAACAGGAGCCGTATTTCCGATTCCAAGCCAATAGGACCGGACGACACACCGAAAAGTTCAGATATGGGCAATTCCAACAGACTGACCACTCCCAGCCATCCACCCCCTGATCGAACAAATTGTTCTAATTCTTTAGGAGCCGGATTGTATTCTGATGCAGGCTCCGTAATAACGACCTGAAATTTGCTTAAATCCGTTGGAAGTTTTTCCGATATGATGGCCCGAACATGCGGTATTTTTTTAAAATACTTTAAAAGTGGAGAAAGGTTAGATTTAGATTTTGAAAGGCAACATAGAACATTCATTTCAAGGTGTGGTTGCATGAATATATCGTCTCCTTGAGCCGATGATTTCGCGATTCTTTCTAAAAAACGTAGGTCTTGTTGGTTCTTCTAATTGTCTTTTTCAATGATATGCCATTGAAACCCGTCTTTTGTATCTTCTACCTGAATATTGGATTGTTGAAGGATATCCCGAATGTGATCTGCTTCTGACCATTTTTGCTCATTTCTGAACCGTGTCCTTAATTGTAGCATTTGTTCAACAAGAGGCGATAGGTATTCTCGAAGATGACGGGGTGAAGCCCCCAATTCGACTCCTAAAAGTACGATTGAATCTCTCAAAATTTCACGGGCTTCAGAAATATTTTCTTCATCTTCCAGATCCCTCTGCGCTTTCCAGATGGCGCTGTCCAATTCCAAAAGGGCATTGGTCGTCTCTTTTTGATCATGATTCGCCAATCCCTTGCGAAAAGAAGCTTCTATTACATTAACTTTATTCAACAAGCTTTTTTTTGAAAAATTCAGATCACCGACTTGCTCAACATCATCAACGTCTGTCGGTGTCCAATCCCTTTGGTTGATTTTTTTAACCAATATTTCAAGGGGAATTTGATCTTTTTTGCCAAATTTTATTTCACGTCCCTTTTTTCGAATGGTTACATTGCCAATTCCCTGTATATCAATTCGCTGGGCATTAAGATCAATGATACAGGCGGTATGTTCATCGATGCCTATGATCGTCGCGTCATCCGGTAAAAGCATCTCAAGTTGCTGGAAGCGTAGTCCTCCCATAAAACAGAACCGAGTATCATGGGTTCCACCTTCGGCATTGTTCCAATGAGGAACAACAACCAGATGGAGTCCGAATTGTGATAGAATATCAAGCCCATCGACCCAATGGATGTCCTGTCCGACTTTGTATATTTCGTATACGGGGAGGGTAAAACGGCCCATGGTCAGGGCAGCTGCACTTGCGGCCACCAAGCACCCACCGGATGAAATATTATTAACGAGAATTTCAGGGATCGGCGTTTTTTGAAACTGACGAACGGCATACGTGGGACTGCCCGGCCCCACAAGCACAAAATCTGCAGTTCGAAGCATATGAAATGCTGTTTCTGCTTCAAAGGCATTGGTATTCTCTGAAGATTTGTAGGAGGCAACATTAAGCTGTTTTTGAACGTGAACACGGAAATATTCAACGGCTTTTCTTGAAATCTCATCGACGTTCAGTTGAAAACCGGCAGGTGTGTCCAAGAAAACAGCGGTGGGGGAATCCGGAAATCGGGCAAGCATTTTTTTGTGCACCTCCACCATTGTGGCGGTAAGCTCGCCGGAACCCATCAGAACAATCATGCCCTTTCTCGATGACATATTTTTAAACCTTCACAAATCGAGCATAGTAGTTTTAGCTTAATCTGAACGAACTCGTCGAAGTGTAACATATATCCCGTCTTCATTGAAACCGAAATGATTGTCCGGTTCTGTAAGTCTCGATGGACGTTTTTAAATATAACGTAACCCCACCTTTTCCGTACACCGTCCATCGATGACGGTCGGCTTGATTCATCATTCCTGTTTGCTCATCTATGCCGATGCACCGGATGTTTGAAATTTTATCGACATATAGCGAATGCCATGAACGGCCAAATGTATCATGATGTGGAATCAAAATGACCTCTTTTAGGATCCCAAACCCGTTCTTTATCTTTTTATATACAGGATCAAAATACCACTCACATAACACCATTGCACCCGCACTGCTCCCTGCAATTACAGCGCCTTTTTCATAAGCGCGCCAAAGGGCATCCAGACATCGGGTTTCTTTTAAGGTGTGCCCCAGATAGCCGGGAAACCCTCCAAGAATATAAATTAGGTTTGCATGATCCAATTCGGCCGAAAGTTCCGGATCATTGGCTGATTCTTTATCTATAATCGGCAAAGCGGAAATATTTCTTGCACCGAGTGTTCGAAACCATTCCGATGCCGTATTGCCGGCTCGTTTGCTATTGTTGTCCGGTGCTGCGGCAGTCGGTATAATAACAACTTTAGCATTTTTTCCCCCGGCCAGTGCCAGTGCTTTCCTGTCCGGCTCTTCCATTTTACCTTGAAATTCGCATCCTCCCTCAAGCAGTAGAATTCCCATTTTTTGAATTTCCATTGAAAGACAAGCCTAAACCGAGCGTTTCAAATGGTGACAATTTTTTGTTTAAATAAAGCCACCGATTAGATGCGACCTATTAGCGACTTTAGCAACGTATATTTATTTG
>JAOUGB010000158.1 GCA_029857875.1 Desulfobacteraceae bacterium
AAGTTAGAGGTGTTGCCATGAACCCGGTTGACCATCCAATGGGTGGCGGTGAGGGGAGATCTTCCGGCGGACGACATCCATGCAGCCCTTGGGGTATGCCGACAAAGGGTTTTAAAACGCGTAAAACAAGAAAAAGCAATCGCTATATTATTAAAAAGCGTACGAAGAAATAGCAGGAGAAGTTATGCCACGATCGTTGAAAAAAGGTCCGTTTATTGATCAAAAACTGTTTAGGAAAGTACGTATCGCCCAAGAGACCCGGAGCAGCCGAGTGATTAAGACATGGTCCAGAAGGTCGACAATAATTCCCGAGATGGTGGGGATTACACTGGCGGTTCATAATGGAAGAAAGTTTGTTCCCGTATTTGTAACAGAGGACATGGTAGGACATAAGCTCGGAGAATTTTCACCGACTCGGACGTATTATGGTCATGCTGCTGATAAAAAATCAAGGTTAAAGCGATAAAGCTGGCAGAAAAGGAAGTATTTGTAATGGAAGTTAAAGCGGTAGCAAAATATATTCGCATTTCTCCTCAGAAAGTTCGTAAATTGATTGATGCTGTTAAGGGAAAACCCGTAGAAGAGGGCCTGAACACACTCAAATTTATGCCGCAGAAGGCAGCATCAATCGTTGAAAAAACAATAAAAAGTGCTGTGGCAAATGCTGAACAATATCCGGATATGGATGTCGATTCTTTGGTTATTCATAATATTACGGCGGACCAAGGGCCAACGTTGAAGCGTTTCAAAGCTAGGGCGCGCGGCAGAGGCACACGTATATTAAAAAGGACCGCTCATATAACGGTAATTCTATCTGAAGGTTAGATTTAAATAAGGAGGTAACAGCTTGGGCCAGAAAGTAAATCCTATTGGTTTGAGATTGGGTATTGTTAAAACCTGGGAATCTCGGTGGTATGCTGGAAAAAATTATGCTGATTATATTCTAGAAGATTATAATATAAGGAAGTTTATAAAAAAGAGACTATACCATGCAGGTATTTCAAAGGTTGAAATTGAAAGATCGTCCAAGCGAGTCAGGCTCCGTGTATTTACATCCAGGCCGGGAATTGTCATCGGGAAGAAGGGGGCTGAAATAGCGTTACTCAAAAAAGAACTTGAAAGAATTGTTACACATGAAGTCATTATCGATATCCAGGAAGTCAGAAAACCTGAGCTTGATGCCCAGCTTGTCGCTGAAAATATAGCACTTCAGATTGAACGAAGGGTTGCATTTCGACGTGCAATGAAGCGCGGCATTTCATCTGCGATGCGATTTGGTGCCGAGGGTATAAAAATCATATGTTCAGGCCGGTTGGGCGGGGCCGAGATGGCGAGGACCGAACAGTATAGAGAGGGACGAATACCTTTACATACTCTAAGAGCGGATATAGACTATGGTTTTGTAGAAGCTCACACAACATACGGAATTGTCGGTATAAAGGTATTTATTTTTAAAGGAGAAATTTTAAAAAAAGATAAGGTAGCGATTGGTGGTTAGGTTTTGATCGTTGTAAAAAAGCTACTTTTTGACTTTTATTTGGTACCAAACGATGTCGTAATGGAGATTTAGGAGATGCTTAGTCCAAAGAAGGTAAAATTTCGAAAACAGCAAAAAGGCAGGATGAAGGGGATTTCATATCGGGGATGTCATCTCGATCACGGTGAATTTGGATTGCAGGCTGTAGAGTGCGGGACAATCAGTGCAAAGCAGATTGAGGCCGCACGTATCGCAATGACACGGCGTGTGAAAAGAGGCGGAAAGATGTGGATAAAGATATTCCCGGATAAACCGTTCACGAAAAAGCCTGCTGAAGTCAGAATGGGAAAAGGAAAAGGATCTCCTGAAGGATGGGTGGCTGTCGTTCGCCCCGGAAGAGTCCTCTATGAAATGGAAGGTGTTCCCAGAGACTTGGCCAAAGAAGCGCTTCGGCTTGCCTCACATAAGCTTTCTGTAAAGACAAGGTTTATAGAGAGGGGTGATTTGTAATGAAAGCGAGTGAAATTAAAGATCTGAGCATGGAAGAAATGCTCCGAAAACTGGATGATCTTAAAGGGGAATTATTTAACCTGCGCTTTCAGCATGAAACCGGCCAGCTCGAAAATCCACAGAAGATGAAGCAAACTAAACGAGATATTGCCAGGGTGAAAACCATAATAAAACAATCTGAATTAAATAACGAGACGGGTTAAAATAATTATTGCAATGAAGAAAAGATTATTGAAAAGACAGATGGTCGGGACTGTTGTAAGCGACAAGATGGACAAGACCGTAATTGTTTTGGTTGAGAGACTGGTTAAGCATAGACTTTATAATAAGTATATTAGAAGACGTGCCAAATTCGCAGCTCATGATGAAAATAATGCTTCTCGTATTGGCGACAAAGTGTTGATCAGCCAGTCCAGTCCAATTAGCAAAACCAAGAGATGGCGTGTTAGCGAAATTGTCGAAAAAGCTGTTTGATTGTTAAACGACGGTTTTTTTAACACTTCAAAAAACATGACTTTTTACGAGCGTTTTAGGTTTTAAGAGACTATAAATAGAGTTGAAGATAAAAACCTAAAGTATGATGAATTTATTTTATAAATTCATTCTTATATAAGGAAAGTAAAAAAGATGATTCAGGCGGAGACAAGATTGACTGTGGCAGACAATTCCGGAGCCAAGATATTATACTGCATAAAAGTTCTTGGGGGTTCACGAAGAAGGTATGCAAGTATCGGTGACATCATTGTTGTATCTGTTAAAGAAGCCATACCGAATACCAAGGTCAAAAAAGGGGATGTTTTGAAGGCTGTTGTGGTTCGAACCAAAAAGGAGATTCCAAGACCGGATGGATCATACATACGATTTGATGATAATTCGGCTGTTTTAATTACGCAGGCCAGGGAACCCATTGGGACGCGTATATTCGGCCCGGTAGCGAGGGAGCTCAGAGCCAAAAGATTTATGAAAATTATATCACTTGCCCCGGAGGTATTATAGTTAAAGGCCCAGTGGAGAATTGATTTATGATAAAAAATAAATGTCACATAAAAAAAGACGATAAAGTAAAGGTTATCACCGGCAAGGATAAGGGTAAAATCGGTAAGGTTCTTAGTTTAAAAAACAAGAATAGCAGAATCATTATTGAAAATATCAATATGATGAAAAAACATGCTCGGGCCAGTGCAAAGCACAGGCAGGGCGGAATAATTGAGAGTGAATCGCCGATCCATTGGTCCAACGTCATGTTGATGTGCAGCAAATGTGTTACACCCGTAAGAATCAAAATGAAGCGTCTTGAGGATGGGAAAAAGATACGTGTCTGCAGTAGATGCAATGAAATTATAGATTCTTAGGGTCGTATGTCGGAGGAATTGAATGTCACAATTAAAACTGTATTATCATAAAGAAGTCGTTCCCAAGTTGTTGGAAACCTTTAAATACGATAACATCATGCAAGTTCCAAAGCTCGAGAAGATAGTATTGAATATTGGACTTGGCGAAGCGATTCATAACATCAAACTCCTTGATTCAGCTTTGGAAGAACTTAAAATTATAGCAGGTCAGCAACCTGTTGTCACTCGTGCTAAAAAGTCTATAGCAGCGTTCAAGTTGAGGGAAGGAATGCCTATAGGCTGTATGGTTACACTTCGTCATAAACGTATGTATGATTTTTATAATAAATTGGTGAATATAGCGCTACCGCGTGTTCGTGATTTTAGGGGTCTTTCGGGGAAAGCGCTTGATAATCACGGAAATTATACGTTGGGAATTAAAGAGCACATAATTTTTCCTGAAATCGATTACGATAAAATTGATAGAATCAAAGGTCTTAACATTACGATAGTTACATCTGCAAAGACGGATGAAGAGGGAAAAGAACTTTTAAAATTAATGGGTATGCCGTTCAGGAATTGAAGAATAAGCAGCGAGTATCGATAGTCAATCAAATATGGAGGAAGATTTGGCAAAAAAATCTCTAAGAATAAAAGCAGTTGAAAAACCCAAGTTCAAAGTGAGAACATACAACCGGTGCCCCATTTGCGGCAGGCCAAGGGGATTTTTAAGGAAATTTGGAATTTGTCGTATTTGTTTTCGAAATCTCGCCTCTCAAGGAAAGCTTCCTGGTGTAGTGAAATCAAGCTGGTGATTGTTTAAAACCGACTTAGGTGTACTTAAATTGTATTTATCCTGAGAAATTAGGAATAAAAATTAAAGAATCAAATTAACAATGGAGAAATTTATGGTGATGAGCGATCCAATTGCTGACATGCTGACCAGAATAAGAAACGCCGGAAAAGCAAAATTCAATAGTGTCGACATTCCAGGGTCAAAATTAAAAATGGAATTGGCCCGGGTATTAAAAGATGAAGGTTTTATAAGAAATTACAAGTTCATTAAAGATAAGAAGCAAGGCACCTTACGTGTTTATCTTAAATATGATGAAAAAGAGACCCACGCAATTTATGGCCTCGAACGCGTGAGTAAACCCAGCAGACGTGTTTATGCCAAGAGCAATGATGTAAAACCGGTTTTGAACGGGATGGGTATTGCAATTTTATCAACCTCAACAGGAATAATGACGGATAAGAAGGCCAGAGCTAAAAATGTGGGAGGGGAAATTCTCTGCAATATCTGGTAAGTTTATCACTCGTCATTGATAGATGATTAGAATAATGAATTACCGATAAGGAAGTAATCAATGTCAAGAGTAGGAAAAGCACCGATAAGTATACCTGATAAGACCAAAATAACATATAAGGACAGAATTATTACTGTACAGGGTGAGAAGGGAACCCTTGTAAGATCAGTCCATTCAGCAGTTGATTTAAAGATAGAAGATGGAATGATAAAGGTGAACGCTGTTAAAGATGACAGGACCAGTAGGGCTTTACGAGGATTGACGCGTAGCCTTGTTGCCAATATGGTTATAGGTGTGAGCAACGGATTTGAAAGAGTTTTAGAAATAAATGGTATCGGCTATCGTGCAGTGCTTAGTGGAAACTGTATCGAATTTAGTCTTGGATATTCACATCCTGTTAAATTTGATCTTCCCAAAGGTGTCTCAGCATCCATTGACAAAAAAAACGTTATAAGATTGACCGGTATCGACAAAGAGTTGTTAGGTCATACCGCTGCATCTATTCGGAGATTGAGGCCGCCCGAGAGCTATAAGGGTAAGGGAATTAAATATGCTGAGGAACGTATTCAACGCAAGGCTGGGAAAGCTGGAGCCAAAGCATAAAGCATTATAAGGTTATATAATATGGGGTCATTGAATTTTAAAAAAAGAGCGCGTTTAAAGAGAAAAAAGAGGATCAGAAAAAATCTGGTCGGCACACAGGAACGTCCTAGACTGAGTGTTTTTCGAAGCTCAAAACATATCTACGCTCAAGTCGTTGATGATACGTATGGACGTACTCTGGTGGCTGCATCAAGTATGGAAAAAGTAGTTAAAGAACACCCTGAATTTGAAAATAAAGTTGCCGTGGCAAGTTTTGTCGGAAAACTTATTGGTGAGAGGGCCACCAAAAAGGGTATAAGCAAGGTTGTTTTTGACCGAAATGGTTTTTTATATCACGGTCGAGTTAAAGCTCTTTCTGATGGTGCCCGTGAGACGGGTTTAGATTTTTAGACTTTAATGCTATTGATGCCTAATTGAAATCACAGGGTTTAGTAACACTTGATGACTATGGTCTGAGTCATCCATGATGAAGGAGGCAGATTTTTGTTCAAACAGGATAAAGGCGAAAATCAGTTAATTGATAAGGTTGTTTACATTAACCGTGTTGCAAAGGTTGTCAAGGGAGGACGCAGGTTCAGCTTCAGCGCAATCGTTGTGGTTGGTGATGGCGAAGGAAGCGTTGGCTACGGACTTGGAAAGGCCGGTGAAGTACCTGAAGCAATTCGCAAAGGTATAGAGAAAGCTAAAAAGAACATGGTCAAAATACCTTTGGTTAATGAGACGATACCTTATGTCGTTGTCGGAAAATATGGTGCCGGCCGCGTTCTGTTAAAACCTGCTTCCAAAGGTACCGGCCTTATCGCGGGCGGAGCTGTTCGAGCTGTGCTGGAAGCCGCAGGTATTCAGAATATTCTGACAAAGTGTATGGGGTCTCATAATCCTCACAATGTCGTTAAGGCTACTATTGAAGGTCTTT
>JAOUGB010000159.1 GCA_029857875.1 Desulfobacteraceae bacterium
CATCACCTTTATTGATATCGATCATAAAATCATCCCGGATATAATCACGCTCCCGGGAATTCCCATCGGCCTTGCGGCTTCTTTTGTTTTACCTGCCATGACGCTTAAATCCTCTCTGCTGGGTTTGCTGGTGGGAGGGGGCAGTCTTTTGCTGGTCGCATGGACATACAGTCTCATCACCCGTAAAGAAGGCATGGGGGGTGGGGACATCAAACTTCTGGGGATGATTGGAGCCTTTATCGGCTGGAAAGGGGTTATCTTTACCATTTTTGTTGCATCGCTGGCAGGGACTTTTGTGGGAATGATAGTTATGCTGCTAAAGGGGAAAAATCTGAAATTTGCCATTCCATTCGGCCCATTTCTTTCCATTGGTGCAATGTCATATGTTTTCTTTGGAGAGAAGGTTCTGTTTTGGTATTTTCATTCATTTTAAACTTTTTTGACCTAATTTGAGCGATTAATTATCTTTTTAATGTTGTGTCACAAATTGAAACGCTCAATTTAGGTTTGATTAAGATGTTACATTAACTTTAAGATACAAATCTCCCCGTTGACCGTCGGGTCCTATTTTACCCAAACCTTTCAAACGCAGTTTGCTCCCTTCTTTCACGCCGGGAGGAACAATCACTTTAACAATCCGTTTTTGGAATCCTTTTGGGATATTGATCAGCTTTTGTGTTCCTGCAAGCG
The DNA here is from genome assembly GCA_029857875.1 of Desulfobacteraceae bacterium. Lineage (GTDB taxonomy): Bacteria > Desulfobacterota > Desulfobacteria > Desulfobacterales > UBA11574 > UBA11574. Next base: position 691 of record JAOUGB010000159.1, read on the forward strand.
CCTCGAATGACGTAATGTCAATGGTTCCATAAAGGTCGGGATCTTTTCCGAGGCCACCGGGCCGAACAACCTGAAGGTGGTGCGTTTTTCTTTTAGCAGTGACACGACGCAATTTACCACTGAATCCGGTTTCGGGTAACACAAGAAAAATCTTTAACAAAACGATTCCAAAAACAAACCCTCCGATATGGGCCCACCATGCAATTCCACCGATATTGCCATGGCTGCCTGCTGCATTTATAAACTGCAAAACAAACCAAAAACCCAGGAAGAAAAACGCCGGGATTTCAATAAACCAGGGGATAAAGATAATGGGAATCAGGGTTAATATTTTGGAATGGGGATGAAGAATCAAATAAGCCCCCATGACACCCGCAATGGCTCCGCTGGCCCCGATGGTGGGCATATTGGAATGAAGATTTAAAAGCAGATGGGAAAGACCCGATGTAATTCCGCACAGCAGATAAAAAACAAGGTACCGAAAAGGCCCCAGACGATCTTCGACATTATCACCGAATATGTAAAGAAACCACATGTTCCCCAGAAGATGCCAGAATCCGCCGTGAAGAAACATGAAAGAGAGCCAAGACAAAATCTGTTGGCCGGTGGTAAAATAAGATGAAATCTGCGGCATTGAGTATCTGGCGGGAACCAGACCGTAAATATAAACAAAACGGTCTAAATTGGCCCCCTGGGACATCTCAAAAAGAAAAAGGACAACGTTGATACCGATAATTGTATTGTTTACAATCGGATAATTTTTGGAAGGTATTGTGTCGCGAATGGGAAACATAACAATTCATCAGTTGCATTTGTCAGCGGAACTCAATAGTCGGATCAATGATGAAAATTTTTCAAGAAACAGTTCGAGAAAGTGCCTCAACAGCCAGTTGGCCTACGGTATGCTCCTCCAGATTCATGTTGATGAAAATGTTTATTTTTGCTTCATCGGTGATCAGATGTTTGAGTAAGGATTCTGTCATCTCTGAAGGTATCGCCCCGGCCACCCAGGCTGCCAGTCCACGATGGACAGCATCTTTTGATCGCATAAACGGACAAAGATAAGCTGCTGCATCCCGAACAAGCTCAGGACGCGCATGGGCAAGTCTGCCCAACCCCCAGAGCACTCCCCGTTGCAGCATCTCGTGTTCGAGAAAGTTACCTGCCTCGTTAATGTAGGATACCAGGATACAGGCGTACTCTTTCGCCAGTCTGTCATGACGGGCCATGATTTCTCCCATGGCTTCCGGAGAGCCCCAGCCGATCCCTCCGGATTCGTCATTTAAATTCCACATCAGCCGCCGCATGACGATGCGGGCAGACTCAAAATCTTCATGGGCAAGACGCGCAACTACGACCCCCATTGCCGTAACTGCACGCCATTTGACCAATTCGTCCGTATTGTAAAAAAAGGAAAAAAGCGGATTGACGACCCTTCGAGCCGGTATGAGGCAGATCTCTTCAAGGCTCTTTTCAAATTCTTCATTTTTTAAAAGTGCCGGAAGTATTTTCTTGAGCTGTCTGCTGCCCATTTGTTAGCCCCATATCAAGCTCACCATTTTTTTCTTTAACTCTAAATGAGCGAAAGGGTTTAATTCTCTTCCCAGTAAATACAATCTTCAGGGCAGTATTTTATTGCCTCATTGACTTCCGTCTCCGGATAAGAAGGTAGCTCGATGACTTCAATATATCCGGCATCATTCAGTCTGAAAACCAAAGGGCAGACCTCAATACAAGCGCCGCATAAACTGCATCGACCCAGATCAACAGACGGTATTTTCATCGTTTCTCGTTGATCGCTTTCCCGATTTTTTGACCCAGTTCAAAACAGGCCCCCAACCCCTTCTTTTCCGGAACATACTGAATTCTAATACCGGGATCGATGACGTCGAATTTCATGGCTTCGAGTTCTTTATTGATCAGTGTGACCGCTTCACCGCTCCACCCGTAAGAACCAAAGGCAGCACCGATTTTGTTTAAAGGCTTTAGCCCTTTCATATAAACCAGAAAATCACTGACCGTGGGAAACAACTGGTTGTTAAGTGTAGGCGATCCCACAACAATGGCCGCGGCATCGAGGACTTCCGTCATAATCTCACTGCGATGGGAGCTTCGTATATGAATCGGTCTTACCGATACCCCCTCACCGGCGATTCCCGCCGCAATCTCATCGGCCATGGCTTCAGTACTGTGCCACATGGTGTCGTAGACCACGACAGCTTTGTTCTCTTGCTCCTGTTTGGCCCATTTTGCATACGCGTTGATAATCTTGCCCGGATCTTTTCTCCATATGATTCCGTGATCCGGACATATCATATCGATTTCAAGGCCCAGCTGGGCAACCGTATCCAAAAGCTTTAGAACCAACGGCGAATAAAGAAGCAAAATATTGGCATAGTACTTTTTTGCGTGAAGCATGATATCGTCTCCGACCTGATCATCGAATCTTTCATGCCCTGCATAATGCTGTCCGAAACCGTCACTGGAAAAGAGAATTTTGTCTTCCTTCAAGTAGGTAAACATGCTGTCCGGCCAGTGAAGCATGCGGGTTTCGAGAAATGTCAGGGTCCGGTTTCCCAGACTCAACTCTTCGCCGGTACCAACCGCATGATAATTCCACTTTTGAGGAAAGTGTCTGGCCAGATTTTTGGCGCCCATTTTTGAACAATAAAGAGGCTTGTCCTCACCGACCCTGTGCATCACCCGTGGCAACCCGCCGGAATGGTCCATTTCCGTATGATTGCTAATCACACAGTCAATCTTTTTCGGATCAATGATTTTTGATATATTATCAATGAGTTGAACCGCATAATCCTTCTTGACGGTGTCGATAAGTGCAATTTTCTCATCGACGATTAAAAATGCGTTATAACTGGTACCTCGATAAGTCGAATATCCGTGGAAATCCCTTATGTTCCAATCAATAACGCCAACATCATAGATTCCCTTTGTTATCTCTATCGGTCTCATCTTCCTCCTGTCCTATCATTACTCTTTTTCAAAATCATCTTTTGATGCGCCGCATACCGGGCATTCCCAGTTGTCCGGCACATCTTCCCATTTTGTGCCCGGAGCAACACCGTTGTCTGGATCACCTTGTTCCGGATCATAAACATAACCGCAAACCGTACATACATACTTGTCCATTTGAATCCTCCTTTTTGATTGAATTTATAAAATTCACTCCATTTGATTTTGATAAGTTATTTATGAGGTCATTCTTTTTACAGTTTATCCGGGTTATAATCAAGGCTTAATTCTAACCACCGGTTGCAACTGAACCGGGGCCGGCAAGGGGTTTGAACATTTTTTTTCCAGCACCGCACACCGGACATTTCCAGTCGTCCGGCAGATCGGCAAACCGGGTCCCTTTGGGAATCTTTCCTTTTCGGTCTCCCTTGTCGGGATTATAAATATATCCACAACTAACCGTCTGGCATTGATACATCTCTTCAGGTTCGGCCATTGATTCCTCCTTGAGTATTATTTCAAAGTTCATCATTCAAGTTTCGCACTCTAAATTCTCAGCAATGCCAATACAGAGCAGTTGTTTCAACGGCATTTTAGCTATATTGAGATGCGAAACTTGACTCATTATTCTATAAGAACATTTGCAGCAGCCAGAAACAGATCTGAATCCCGCAGAACGCCCACCAGTTTCCCCTCTTCGTACACGGGTAAAATGGTAATTTTATTACGGTGGATCATTTTAAGGGCATCCAGAAATCCGGCGTCGGCATCTATGGTCCCTCTTATTTTAAGCATCACATCTCTAACATGGGTTTGCGCGTTTTGTCTGACTCTGGATCTGAATCCGTGTTTTGCATGGTCCATGTCATGGGCATCGGCTTCTGCAAAAGCGATTGAAACACCCAGTGCATGCAGTTTCCCGCTAACGCCTCCTGCAATTTCCGGTATCAGCACTTTCAAGATGCTTTTAAAATCGAGAATCCCCACAAGTTCACCCTTAGCATCGAGGACAAGGCTGGTTCTGTGTCCCGCCTCCGTACATTTTCCGGTTTCAACCTGACAATAGATTTTCATCAGTTCGGGAACGGCTTCTTTCAGAGGTTTATCAGCAGTCGTTACTGCATAATCATCTATGGGAATCATCATTTCTTTGACTTTCAACTGGACGGGCATGATATTTTCTCCTTTAACAAATTTTTATTTTTAGCTCAGGGATTTGTTAACAAGAGCTTTAACCTTTTTTTCAATTTCGTCACGGACGTTGCGCATAACATCCATTGATTTTCCGGCAGGATCCGGCAAATCCCAGTCCAGCCGCTGCATACCTGGAATAAAAGGACACGCTTCACCACAGCCCATGGTAATGATCATATCGGGCTGCAACTCCGATGCAGCCTTATCCAGGAATCGGGTTTTGCGAAATCCCATATCGATCCCTTTTTCCGCCATGGCTTTAACCATATCTAAATTGATTTTTTCCGCAGGCTCGCTGCCCGCTGAAGCCGCTTCAATTTTATCCCCGGCAAGATGTTGCGCAAATGCTGCGGCCATCTGGCTGCGGCAGGCATTTTCCCGGCAGGCGAATAATATTTTTTTTCTGCCCAAAAGAGGCGCCAAAAGTTCCTTCACGGAAGCTGTCACATCTTTGGTAACGGTGGGATGTTTTTTCATATCCCCGATATTTTCAATATGCCGGTAGGTGAGGCTCCCATTGAATCCCGCTCCCACCGCATCAAAAAAATATTTTGCCGTAAGGTCGACACCTTCAAAAAGATTCTTTCCCTTTGTCGCCCCCTGGGCAAGGAGAAATCCGCGCCGGTAATGTCTCGCCGGATCGGTCAGGTTCAGCTTATATTTCCTGGACCACAGTGTCTGAGTACGATCGATGGGGGCCTTAAGCTGGGCGGGAACGTTATAAAAATATATGGGCGCCGCCAAAACCACAACATCCGCCTCCCGAAGCAGCGGGTAGATTTCATTAGTCATATCATCATCTTTAGTGATACAGTAGCCCTTCTTTTCACAATGACCGCAGCCGATACATGGCACAATATTTTTTTCGGCCACTTGAATGATACGGGTTTGAGCACCTAAATTTTCCGCCTCGTTCATGAAAGCAGATAAAAGATAGTTGGTATTGCCTTTTTTTCGGGGACTCCCTTGAAATCCAAGAATCATCATCAGCTAAACCTCTTTTATTTTTTATGACATTTTAGACAGGAGGTCGGACCGGCCTTTTGGCCCTGTTTGACCCGATGGCGGTGGCACCCTATGCAATGATTCATGACCCGTTTTTTTCCCAGTCTGCCCTGGTCTTTCAAATCCTGAATACGCCCAACTTCTGGGGAAATATATTATGACAGATGTTACAGTCGCCCAGGGTCGTTTGATGTTGTCGATGGGGGAAAACAACCGCGCCTCTTTGGCCTCCGTCAAGGATTATTTGTTCCGGGCTTTTTTTTTTCAATACCAGCAAC
>JAOUGB010000259.1 GCA_029857875.1 Desulfobacteraceae bacterium
GAGCAACCCGTGACTCAACTGACACTTGGCATGCCGGATCAAATGTTTGCGCATGATAAAGGACTGATCACCAAGGCGGAAGTCAGGTCGGTTACACTTTCAAAACTGCAGCTTGAATCCGAACATATCCTCTGGGATTTGGGTGCCGGAAGTGGTTCTGTTTCTATAGAAGCATCGCTCTTTATCAAAAAGGGAAAAATTATTGCGGTTGAACAACGGGGAGACCGCATAGAACACATCAAAGAAAATAAAAAGCGCTTTGGAGTTAGAAATCTGGATGTCATCCATGCGACGCTCCCTTTTGATATGGAAAAACTCCCGACTCCGGATCGGATATTTATCGGCGGCGGTGGAAAAGATCTGGCTAATATTATCGAATCCGCCGGTGGTTATCTCAAAAAAAACGGCATAATGGTCATCAACACCATCTTAATACAAAATGTTGAAAATGCTTTAAAAACACTAAAGCATATTGGATTGAACACCGAAATAATTCAGGTTCAAGTCAGCCGTCAAATGGATATGCCATGGGGCGAAATGCTGAAAGCACAAAACCCGGTCTGGATTATTTCCGGAAAAGGAGAACTTTCATGATTCCAACCCATCCTGTCATATTTGCCGGTGCCGGTCCTGGTGATCCCGAACTCATTACGGTCAAAGGACAACGGGCACTGATGCAGGCCGATTTTGTTATTTATGCAGGATCCTTGGTACCCGAAGCTGTGTTAAAATGGACGGCACCGGGAACAAGGATTTTAAACAGTGCTTCCATGAATCTTGAAGAAATAATTGAAGAAATTAAAAATGCCCATGAAGCCGGAAAAAGAGTCGTTCGTTTGCATACGGGCGATCCGAGTCTTTACGGGGCGATTTTTGAACAAATGGCCCGGCTTCAGAAACGATCCATACCTTATAAGATCATTCCAGGGGTCACCGCTGCATTTGCCGCGGCGGCTGCCATGGGTATTGAATACACCCTTCCGGAGGTGTCGCAGACACTGATATTGACCCGAATGGCCGGACGGACGCCGGTCCCCGAAACAGAAAAATTGGAACTGCTTGCAAGCCACAAAGCGTCCATGGCCATTTATCTGAGCATATCTTTAGTCGATAAAGTTCAAAAGACACTAATAAAAGAATACGGCGCCAAGGCCACATGCGCCGTTGTTTATCGTGCAAGCCATCCGGAAGAAAAAATTATTTATGCAAAGATCGATCAGCTTTCCAACGTTGTAAAAAAGGAAAAAATCACTCGTCATGCCCTGATTGTCGTTGGGAAGGTCCTCGATATAAGCCTCAAAACGTTAAAACACAGATCAAAACTCTATAATCGGCATTTTTCCCATGGATACCGGGAGCAGCATCCAAATGACAACCGATATTAACAAATACAATATCGCCGTGTGGGCTTTAACCCCGGGAGGCGTTAACCTTGGGCTTAAAATTTCAAAGCAGATGCCGGATGTGGATTTGCATTTTTCGGAACGATTTAAAGGCGCTGAAACGGTATCATCCTATTTCAATAACCTGCCCGATGCCGTTGCGCAATGGTTTCATCATTACCATGGCCATGTGTTTATCATGTCCACCGGTATCGTCATTCGGATAATTCTACCCCATATACGGCACAAAACCATTGATCCGGCCGTGGTAGTCGTGGACGACAGGGGGGATCACGCCATCAGCCTTCTTTCAGGCCATATCGGAGGCGCCAATTCTCTTACCCGGAAAATTTCAGAAATTATCGGAGCCGCACCGGTGATTACCACGGCCACCGATAAAAATAACTTGCCCTCCATCGACCTTATCGCCAAAAACGCCGGCCTTTTTATTGAAAACCCGGATGCCATAAAAAGCGTAAACATGGCCTTGATTTCCGGAAAAAAAATCGGTGTTCACGACCCTTTTCATCTGATCACCGATTCTTTTCCACAAGCATCATTGGTTTTGAATATTGACAAGAACGATAATCACCAGTCAGAAGAAAAAATGTTTTTCAACAAAAATCCTGGGGTTTTCGTTGATGACATTAAAACCGATCTGCCGACACACATATTAATATTGCGCCCGGGAACCCTGGTGGCAGGAATTGGATGTAATCGCGGCACGCCTAAAATGGAGATAAAGTCGTTTCTGGCTGAAATCTTTCATCGCTTTTCTCTATCCTTGAACAGCCTTGCAGGGATTTCCACCATCGATTTAAAAAAAGACGAAACAGGGCTCACTGCTTTGGCCGAGGATTTGAATGTTCCCATAAACTTTTTTGCCAACAAAGAATTAAATCGTGTTGAGAATATAACTTCACCCTCTATTCGGGTGGAAAAATATGTGGGAGTTAAAAGCGTATGCGAAGCATCAGCGATTCTGGCAGCCAAAAACGGGAAACTGATCGTTCCCAAACAATCGATTCGGAATGTGACCGTGGCTGTCGCCAGAATACCCTTTACATCGTAGGAATCGGGCCAGGCGATACGGATCATCTGTCAAAAAGAGCATTCGATGTTCTTACTTCTGTGAATACCGTAGTGGGATATACGACCTATATAGAACTGATACGCCCGTTGATAAGGGATAAAAATATCATTAGCACGACCATGACCAAAGAAGTCGAACGAGTTCAAAAAGCCATCGATACTTCCCTCAAGGGAAAACCGTGCGCTATTGTATCCAGTGGAGATCCCGGTATTTACGCCATGGCCGGTCTTGCTTTCGAAATTTGCAAGAAAAAAAATCTTTTTATAAAAACACCCTTTTCATCCATTGAACCCGAAAATGAGAAAAAATCACTTCATATTGAAGTTGTGCCCGGAATACCGGCGCTTTGCGCCGGAGCTTCACTTTTAGGCGCACCATTAACCCATGATTTTGCAACCATAAGTTTAAGTGACCTTTTGACTTCCTGGGAAACCATAGAACGGCGAATTGAAGCAGCTGCCGGGGCCGACTTTGTTATTGTGCTGTATAATCCAAAAAGCAAAAGAAGAATTGATCAGATAATAAAAGCCCAAAAAATTATCCTTAAATACAGGGACAAAATGACGCCGGTGGGTATTGTAACCGGCGCCATGAGAAAAAATCAGGATGTTAAAATTATACCGCTTAAAGACCTTCACACCGCTGCTGTGAATATGCAAACGACGGTTTTTATCGGCAGCAGTGCATCCATCAAATACCTTGACTATATGTTTACGCCGAGAGGCTACGATAAAAAATACAATTTTGACGAAAGCAAATAATACATGAAAAAAGCACCATGTCTGGCGATCCTGGGAACAGGATCTGAAGTTGGAAAGAGTATCGTTACAACGGCCCTGTGTCGTCTTTTTGTTAATAGGGGCATACGGGTCGCGCCGTTTAAAGCCCAAAACATGTCCAACAATTCAGGGGTCACTCCAGAAGGCCTTGAAATGGGGCGTGCCCAGATCGTCCAAGCCGAAGCCGCAAAAATTCCGCCCCATGTGGATATGAACCCTATTCTTTTAAAGCCCACAAGTGATATCGGTTCCCAGGTTGTACTTTTAGGAGAGGCTTTGACCAATAATACGGCAGGCGAATATCACAGAAAAAAAAACGTGTTGTTTTCAAAAGCCTGTGACGCACTTGACCGTTTGCGTAAGACCTATGACCTCGTTATTATGGAAGGGGCCGGATCTTGCGCTGAAGTGAATCTCATGGCAAGTGATATTGTCAATTTACGCATGGCTGAATATGCAGATGCACCGGTAGTTTTAGTTTCAGACATCCACCGTGGCGGTGTATTTGCGCAAATTATAGGGACACTGGCATGCCTTTCAAATGAACAGCAAAAAATGGTAAAAGGATTTATCATTAACCGCTTTCGAGGTGATATAAACCTTTTTAAGGACGGTGTGCACTGGATAGAAGAAAAAACAGGGAAAAGGATCTTCGGGGTGGTCCCATGGTACGACCATTTTCACATTGAAGCGGAAGATTCCGTTGTCATCGAAAATCCTGCCGTTGTATCAAGGGGCGAATCTGACGCTCCGGCAATCGCCGTCATTCGTCTGCCGCATATTTCAAATTTCACCGATCTCGACCCTCTTTTGGACCTGCAAGGACTTGATGTATTTTTTATCGAAAAACCCCGGGATCTTTCAGATTTTAAAGCAGTTATACTGCCCGGAACAAAAAATACCCGATGGGACCTTCGCTGGCTGAAAAAAACCGGATGGGCAAACATTATTAAAGAATATATCGAGGTGAAAGGACATGTTCTTGGTATTTGTGGCGGGTATCAGATGATGGGCCGTTTTGTTCACGATCCCCAAGGATTGGAAGGAACACCCGGAACCTCCAAAGGGCTTGACATTTTACCGGTTGAAACGGTTTTAAAGGCACCCAAAACGACTACGTTGACACGTTTCTTGTGGCAAAATGTGGCGGGTGTTGGTTACGAAATCCATATGGGAGAGACACAAAGATTGGGGGGAGATTCCTTATTCAGCGTATTTGAGCGAAACCATGTGCCATGTCAGACAGAAGACGGATGCGAAATGCATGATTCAAAACTTATGGGAACATATATACACGGGATGTTTGACTCGCCGGCAATCACCAAAAAATGGTTGAAGACCATCGGCCTTTATCGTATCGACCTTCCAGATGAAAATCATTTTAAATCCAAAGACAACGCATACGACCTTCTGGCGGCACATTTTGAACACCATATGAATATTGATGCCATTTTTAATTTGATTTACTAATGGAGGGATGAATGCTAATAGG
>JAOUGB010000160.1 GCA_029857875.1 Desulfobacteraceae bacterium
GAGATCATGTAAATACACTCGATGTTGGAGATTCGCTTCACTTTAATTCGGGGATTCGACACCAGTTGAGGAATGTTGGAAACGAAAAAGCCGAACTTATCGTTGTCATCTATGGACCTTAGAAGTGAAGCCTCCCCGCCCTAAAGGGCGGGGGTTCTGCCTTGCGGCAGTGCTTCGCGCCCGGGTAAGGATCTTAGGTTATTTAATATAGCTCCCCTTGACCCCGTCCTAAAGAACGGGGCTTGCGGGGAGCATGCCGGTCAAAATAATTTGGCTCAAGGTTGTCAGAGATCGATGATTTAAGGCTTGAGGTTTTTGTCCGGATAGGTTGATGCGTCTTGGGCATTTAAGAATTGGTGTTCTAAAACAAAAGTTAAGAGGGAGCAATCCATGTCTTTTGCGCTTACTGATGAGCAGATCATGATTCAGACCATGGCCCGGGAGTTTTCTAGAAAAGTGGTGGCCCTTACCGCTGCGGAACGTGATCGAACCAAGGAATTTCCGTCTGAAAATCTAAAAAAGATGGGAGAATTGGGATTCATGGGAATGATGGTTCCGTTTGAGTATGAAGGTTCAGGAGCCGACACGGTGAGCTATGTACTGGCCCTTTCAGAGATTGCCTACTCCTGCGCTTCAACCGCAGTGGTTATGTCGGTTCACAATTCCATAGTGTGCGAAAGCATTTACCGGTTGGGAACCGAGGATCAAAAGGAAAGATATTTAAAACCCCTTGCAGCAGGAGATATTATCGGCGCCTTTGCCATGACCGAACCCCACGCGGGATCCGATCCGGTAAGACAGTCGACCACGGCTGTTCGAAAAGGGAATGAATATATTATCAATGGCACAAAACGTTTTATTACATCGGGGCGGAATGCCGGGCTGGTTATTGTAACCGCCATCACAGATGAAGCAAAACGTCACCATGGTATCAGTGCGTTTTTGGTTGAGAAGGGCACGCCTGGATTTACCGTGGGCAACGAAGAAGATAAAATGGGACTTCGTGCTTCCGATACAACGGATCTTTTTTTTAACAATTGCACAGTTCCCGCTGAAAACATACTGGGAGAAGAAGGAGACGGATTCAAAATTGCCATGAAAGCCCTGGACAGCGGACGTATTGGTATTGCAGCCCAGTCGGTAGGTGTTGCAAAGGCGGCATTCGACGCGGCTGTTAAATATGCTAAAAACAGGGAGCAGTTCGGACAGCCGATTTCAAAATTCCAGGGGTTGCGATGGATCATCGCGGATATGGCCACGGAAATTGAAGCGGCTCGACAGTTGATGCTTTCCGCTGCAGCCATGAAGGACAGGGGAGAAAAGTATACGGCACAGGCGTCCATGTCCAAGCTGTTTGCTTCCGAAATGGTCAACCGGATAACTGCAAAAGCACTTCAGATGCACGGCGGATATGGATTTATTAAAGACTATCCGGTTGAACGTTTTTACAGAGATGCCCGAGTGTTTACCATATATGAAGGAACTTCAGAGATACAGCGGGTAGTGATTTCCAACCATATCCTAAAGGATAAACGCCGCCCGCATCACGGATCGTGAAAATGCGACATCTTCCAACGTTATTAGTTCCTTAGATGCTGTTTCAAAACTTTCGATTCGGCTGGTTTGAGCCTTTTGCAAATCGCTAAGCTCGTGGAGTTTATCCTGCTCGTAGCTGGGGTAAATTTGTATCGCCCTCAAGCAGCTATAAATCTATGTTTGATTCAGAACCCGGAGTTCAGATCGCCATCGAAAACGGATATATGGATTCTTTTCCTTTCACTTATCCAGTCCTTTCAATCAATTAAAGCTTCCTTGCACCACAGCGTTCGATAAGGCGCTTCATTTTTTATCCCAAATTCGGACTATAAAGGTCTTTTTTTGTTATTGGATATTTTTTAAAGATAATAATTACAAATAGTTATATTTTTGGCACGATGGATGCTAATATCCGTTGAGCAATCCTGCGCAATGACTTTGGCAGGATGTTTAGCGACTTCATTTTGAACAAAAGGAGATCATATGAAAAAAGCAAAACATACAGTAAAAGAAATTACCATCGTTGGTGTTGTTGAAGAGTATGAAGAAGACGATCTCACCGGACTGATCATTGCTACGGACGACGACGACTACGTGGTGGAACTTAACAAACAGGGTAAAAGGCTTTCTCAAGAGGTCGGCATGGATGTTGAAGCGACCGGATTCGTAACCAAAAATGACGACGGGACAAAGCGAATCACCGTTACAAAATTCGAGACGTTCGAATCCGACGATGATGATGAGGACGAGATGTTCTATGGCGACGATGACGACGAGATATACGATGACGACGATGACGATGACACAAGACGCTGGTAATAGATCCTTAAAAAAAATCGAAGCCGGATCGAAAAAAGTACAGCGCAACTATAAATGATTACGGGCTTGCCTTGGTCCGCGCAGCAGATGGAAAGGCGGCTGAGGTGCAACCGTCAAAGGATACGGTTTTCAGCATGGGGGTATGCAAGGCTTCCGCTCGGCCGCCTTATTTGGAAAGGCCGCCTGAGACACTATCCGTCAACTTTAACGGTCTTGAAAAATTTTTGCAGCCAGGTCTATATCTTCCGGACAGAAGACAAAAAGACATTTTTCATCGGGAGACGAAACCGTGCCATAAACATAATTGATATTGATGCCTTCTTCTCCGAATTTGTTGGCAATGGCGGCAAGGGAACCCGGTCTGTTTTCAAGCTCAAGTGTCATTACCGGCATAATATCGAAGAGATAATCGTTTTTTGACAACAGATCGATGGCCTTGTCGGTCTGGTCAACAATCATTCGGATGAGGGCGAACTGGGCCGAGTCCTTTCTCATGGAATTGTAGCTGGCAACCGAGGCGATCCGCTTGAGTGACTTCCCCCTGGCCTCAAAGAGATTCTGAACATAGCTGGAGGCGTCCTGTATGGTGAGGGCGTCGATATTGATGTTTTCATTGGAAAACAACGAGGCCAGTCTCCCAAGTTCACCGGGTATGTTTTTCAAAAATAGTGATATTTCGGTTCTGACCATTGGATGCTCCTGTTTTCGAGTGTTAAAAATATAAGGTTATTTAAGGGAGTTCTGAACCGTATTCAGCAATTCAGCCGATCCGGGGTTGCTGACTAATTTCTGTTCAATAATACCAACAGGACTGACTTTTTTCCCATAATACGCCTGATTCCAATCGTCATTCACTTTTACTATGGCGCCTTCCATGGAGATACCGGCAAAAGCACCTTTTGACCGTACGAATGAAACAAAGTCCGTCATGACATCGGCTTTGGCACCTCCTCCCACAGGCCCTGCAGCGATGGAGGCGTCACCGCCGAACTTAAAAGAGGATGAATACAGCCTGTCCAGTCCTTTTTGGGAAAAAACCATCATAATAATTTCCGACTTTTCACCCCCAAACTGAATGCCAAAACTCAACGATCCAATGGTGTAAAAGGCTGGCTGGCTCCAGTCTCCTGTCGTTTTATCCTTAACAACCAGTACGCCCCGTCCTCCGGAGCCGCCGATAAACCAAGCACCTTGAAGCAAATCCGGAATGATCAAAAATCCCTTGGCCTTATGCATGTGTTCGCGGAACCAGGCCATATTCTTATCAATCATGAAACTTTTAAAAGTAATCCTCGTCTGGTCTACAAGTAGCTGTTGTTTGATAGGTTCTTCCGCATTTACAGGAGTGAGAAGAGTTGCGATAATGGTGATGATGGTCAAAATAACGATGAGCCGCCTTTTCATTTTTAAAGTCTCCTTTCGTCTATAACAGGTTTCGTTTTAGTTTATTAGTATACAATAAAAAAGTTTATCAAGTTTATCAATTTAAATTTTATGGTTTTGTAAAAAGTCCAGATAGCAACGTTTTCGAATTCATTAAATGAAAAAGCTAGTAGATCTCTTCACCGGGAGGAATGGGTTGAATGATTTTAATTGGAAGCTGGAGCGTTCTTTTAACAATTCCCAATAATCCCGATCCCACCTTGGCAGGTGGAAGCGGTGAAACTCTCGGATTTTCCAGATAGCCTTTTATTCCAAAAGGGATAGAGATAAGAGATCCCCCCAGGATGTCTTTGATCAGAGGTGTTCTTTTAATAAAAAAGTCGATGGTTTTTAAAGGAGCGACCAGGGCAGTCACATCCATTTGCTTTTTGACCAGATCAATATACCCCTGGCACACGATGTTCATGGAGGTACCGTCGATGATCATTTCATTCAACACCAATTTTCCATTTTGGATATCAGCTTTAGCATGGATGGAGTTATAAGCAAATCCATTGGTTTCGGGATTTGACAGTTTTCCCTTGAATATTTCGGTGACATTAAGAATGCTGAAGATTTTTATCAATATTCTGAAATCCCTTCCGGAGTGGAAACGGCCTTTTGAGGCATAAAACTTTAAATCACCATTTAAATTCTGTATCAATGTTTGGGCGGTCCCTTTTGCTTTAATGTTTCCTTCAAGGTTAAAGCCTCCGACAATTTTTGCGGATTTATCTGAAAAACATTGGACGCTGGGATTTAGCTCTTGATTTTGGGCAGACGGTTTTAAATCGATGGTTATCGCTCGGGGCGTTATTTCCAAAATTCCTAAAGTTGTTATACCGCATACATTGGCATCGGTAATGGAAACTGCTGCGGTCTTGTCATTAAAACGAATATCAGCCTCAAAGGGTTCCCATGTTAAACCCTCATAGGTTAAGTTTTTAATTTTTGCTTTTATCATGCCCCGAACCGGATACGCCCATAATTTTTCAGCGGTTTGATCGTCGCTTTTTTTAGTGTGATTATCCAGATCCTGCTTCAATTGATCCAAATTTAAAACATCCGCAAAAAGTTCCATATCCAAATTGGGTGCAGCAGCCGACAAGGTCACATCTCCTTTAAGGTCAAACGAATTATCCGCCAATGCCAACTTAGCTGATTTAACTTGAAGAATGTCCTTTTTTGTTGTCAGAGAAAGCTCGTGTATGACGAACGGCGGTTTTATCTTTCTTGGAAAGATAAAATCTTTTACTGTAAGTCCACCCTGAAGCGTTGAGTTCAAGGGTTGATCCAAAAGGACGCGCGCATAAAAGTCTCCTTTTATTTGTCCTTTAAGAATTTCATTTTTTTCTAGAATATTATCCAGGGTTTCTTTTTGTAAATTTCCGGCAAATAAAACATCCATGATCTGGTTTTTTTGACCCAGTTTAATGGATGCGTTGGACACTTGATCCTGGATGATCAGTTTTTCGATGGTCAACTTTTCGGGGTTTACTGAAAAAACTGTAGTAATCTTGGGCCCTTTATTTATAGACAGATCTCCTGAAAAAGCGGTGTGTTGTTGATTGTTCCAGGTCAGATGTGCTGTTGAAACCGATATCGGTGACTTTAATCGGAGAAGTGGCGATATGTTAAAAGCATCTTCAGCCCATCGGGTCAAATCCGGTCCTATTTTTCCCTGGAATGTCATATCAATACGGATTAACCCTTTCAGATAATCTTTTACGGTTCCGGAGACCTTCAAAGAGGCATCATGGATACGGGTTTGAACATCAGTCATTGAAATATTTTCAGAATTTATGCTAAAATTTCCTTTAGCAGCTGTTAAAGATCCCGGCAACAGCGGTGAGTCTAAAGTCAGATGTCGAACCTCACCGGCGATTTGAAACTGATAATTTTCCGGTTCGAGAAACGGGCCGTTTAGACTCATAGAAGATAATGCCAGAATACCTTTGACATGTTTCAGATCCCGGAGCTTTCCAGAAATTAATTTAGAGGACAACAACCACGGATATATTTCTTCAAAATCAACTTTTGCCTTCCCCGACGCGATTTTCAGGTGAGGTATGTTATCCCAGTTAATTTGTCCGGAAACTTCGGTAAACGTCGAATTCCCCATACTACCGCTCGCATTTTTTATGGAGGATGTGTTCCCTTCCATAAAATATCGACCGCCGTTAATTGTCATGGGATGTGGTAATCGCCGGTAATTTACAGACAGGTTGAATTGAGATACGTCCACGAACACATTGATCGATGCAAAGCTTTCTCCCAAAACAAGCCTTCCTGTTGCCCTTCCTTTTACGTTTTCAACCAGGGAATTCTCTTTGATAAATGCTT
>JAOUGB010000161.1 GCA_029857875.1 Desulfobacteraceae bacterium
GCTTCCATTATTTTTCTCTCGGCACCGATGAAATTCATAGATCTTTCAACATGCTGTGCAATTCGTATCTCACCGGCCAGAGCTTCTAAATATGATGCCATTATTTTCTCGGCACCCAGGCGCTCATTACCTTCAAGGCCATCCATTGTTGCCAAGAGATTGGAAGCAATGATAAGTTCTGATTTTATCCGCTCAGCATACATATAAATAAAAATCGCTTTTCGGGTGTTCATCTTTTCCCTTGCTTTTCTTGAACAATCTGAAACAGTTGAGTTTGCAAATTTAAAAACCTGTCTTATGTTACAATTACGAATCGGCAAAAGCAAGCCGGGTGTTTCACCGATGTTTGATTGACCGGGCCTTAGTGAGTGTCCTTCTCTTGACATAGAGTGAACTCATAAATCTATTGAAACATATATTTACCTGATCCCTCGCGGGGAGTTTTTTTTTAAATCCTTGAGTGTCAGCCTCAGTCTCGGAGAGCCTACGCCTCGGAGAGCGGAATGGATGATCTTTTTTTAAAGCGGGTGCTGTTTGAGTGGCTTAGGGATCGTTAGAAAGAACAGGCGCATGCCGAAATCGCATCTTTAAAAGAAATTAAAGATTGTATGGCAAACCTATTGATTTTTCAAAGATTGATTTCTGTTCTTTCTTTACGAACCCTTTCAACGAGTTCACGCGGTTTAAAAAAAGATTATCCATGGAGCGGCTATTTAGAAAAACTCCCCGACCCCTCATTTTAGAATTTACAAGGATATGCATATACCATCTTAAAAGGAGACAAGTCCATGATTCAGAAGACATTTAAGGCAATGGTGGTCACAGAAAAAGAAAACGACCAGTTTGTCAGAGAAATAAAGGACAGAAATATTGATGACCTTCCGCAAGGAGATGTGCTCGTCAAAGTCAAGTATTCTTCATTAAATTACAAGGACGTTCTTTCCTCCATAGGAAACAGAGGCGTTACAAGACAATATCCGCACACGCCTGGAATTGACGCCGCAGGGACCGTCGCCGAAAGCCAAAGCAAGGATTTTAAAGCCGGAGATGAAGTGATCGTGACGAGCTATGACCTCGGAATGAACACATCCGGGGGTTTCGGTCAATATATTCGCGTTCCGGCGGATTGGGTCGTCAAGATGCCCGGGCATCTCTCCCCTCGAGAGAGCATGATATTCGGTACAGCGGGCTTCACAGCAGCTCTTTCGGTTTACCGGCTGGTTGACTATTGCATCACTCCGGATATGGGACGAATACTGGTTTCCGGTGCAACAGGCGGAGTTGGAAGTATCGCAGTTTCCATACTTACCAAAGCAGGTTATGAGGTTGTGGCGGTAAACGGAATCGTGGATGAAAAGGATTTTCTACTAGAAATTGGCGCAAAAGAGGTTATCAGTATTGAAGATGCGACCGATTCCAGCGGCAAGCCGCTTCTAAAAGGACTTTGGGCAGGTGGTATTGATACCATCGGCGGAGAAATACTGGCAACAATGATCAAATCAATGCAGCCTGACGGTGGGGTCACGTGTTGTGGGAATGTAGGGTCGCATGATCTGCCCCTGAATGTCTATCCTTTTATTTTGCGTGGGGTGACATTGATGGGGATTGATTCGCAGAATTGTCCGATGCCTATGCGCCTGAGGGTATGGAATAAAATTGCGAGTGATTGGAAACTTGAGCGTTTGGAGCTCTTGACCACTGAAGTGTCTCTGAATGAACTGAACGAACGAATAGATCTTATCCTTCAAAGAAAACACAAAGGAAGAACTATAGTAAAGCTGCCGGAATAATCGATTCCATTCAGCGCTTTGACATTCTTTAAATGGCATAAAAAAAGCTTGTTATAGAAATAACAAGCTTAATGGTAGAGTGGCGGGAGTGACGAGACTTGAACTCGCGACCTCCGGCTTGACAGGCCGGCGCTCTAACCAAACTGAGCTACACCCCCAAAGTGATATATAATTTAGAACTCGATTCCGCGATCTTCCCGCCGTGAAAGACGGGACGTTCTAACCAGAACTGATCTACACCCCCCATAGTAAATTGTCAATAAAAATGGTAGGCGGAACAGGGCTCGAACCTGTGACCCTCGGCTTGTAAGGCCGATGCTCTCCCAACTGAGCTACCCGCCCGGATCCTTAATATAGATTTACTTTTATTACCTTAAAAAAAGCTACTGCTAACAATTTAAATATATGAAGTCAAGCCTAAATTGGCTTTAAATTTTGTTTCTCTTTATAAAAACAAATCAAATTAAGGCTGATCTTTGATCCTCATCCATCTTATCGTCCATCACTCCAAATGGGATATCGTGCTCTTTGAAAATTGTATCCCCTGGTTCCAGAATCAACGCATGGGGCAGAACCTCATCCATATGCTCAACCAAAACAATCTCAACCGCTTTTAGAACTGTAGCAGGTATATCCTTTAAATTATTTTTATTTTCTTTGGGGACAATAACCTTTCTAATACCGCCCCTGTGAGCAGCCAGAATTTTCTCTTTTATTCCGCCAATTGCCAGAACGCGCCCCCGCAATGTAATTTCACCGGTCATGGCAATATCCCGTCGAACAGGTCGCTTTGTTAGAGCTGACACCAAAGATGTGCACATTGAAATCCCTGCAGAAGGTCCGTCTTTTGGGATAGCGCCTTCAGGTATATGAATATGGATATCTTTTTTCTTGTAAAAATCCGGTTGTATCGCAAGGCTCGTTACACGTGAGCGAACATAACTGACCGCCGCCTGGGCAGACTCTTGCATCACGTCTCCCAGCTTACCGGTCATGGTGAGCTTTCCTTTGCCGGGCATAATCAGGGTTTCAATGGAAAGTAACTCGCCACCCACTTGGGTCCAGGCAAGACCGGTTACAGTGCCGACCTGGTCTTGTTCTTCTATCTGAAGCTCCTTGAATCGGGGTGGACCCAGGTATTTCTGAATCGAAGTTGCCGTTACTTTATAGGTGTTAGCCTCTTTATTTTTTACAAGTTTTCGTGCAATCTTCCGGCATATTGAAGAGATCTCACGTTCCAGATTTCTTACCCCTGATTCTCTGGTATATCGACGAATTATGGTGAGAACACCATTCTTGGAAAATTGTACATTCTTTTCTTCCAGCCCGTTCATTTTAATCTGCTTGGATATTAAAAAGTCTTTAGCAATATGATGTTTCTCATATTCTGCATAGCCGGGTAGGCGTATGATCTCCATTCTATCCTGTAATGGAAGGGGTATCTCAGGCAATGTGTTGGCTGTGGTGATAAACAGGATATCTGAAAGATCGTAATCGACGTCCAGATAATGATCGTTGAAGCTGTAATTTTGTTCAGGATCAAGCACTTCTAAAAGGGCGGCTGAGGGATCTCCTCGGAAATCCATACTCATTTTATCCACTTCATCAAGGCAAAATACCGGATTATTGACACCTACCTTTTTCAGGGATTGGATGATTTTGCCGGGCATTGCACCGATGTATGTGCGCCGGTGTCCTCGAATTTCAGCTTCATCTCTAACACCTCCCAGAGAAAGACGTACAAATTTTCTTCCTGTCGCCCGGGCAACAGATTTGGCCAAAGAGGTTTTCCCAACCCCAGGTGGTCCTACAAAACAGAGTATCGGCCCCCTAATTTTTTTGACAAGGCACTGAACAGCCAGATATTCCAGTATACGTTCCTTTGGCTTCGTCAATCCGTAGTGATCTTCTTCAAGTATCTTATCGGCTTCTTCAAGATCCTTGCGTACCTTGCTTCGTTCAAACCACGGAAGGCTGATTAACCAGTCGATATAGCCTCGAACCACCGTAGCTTCGGCGGACATGGGGGTCATCATTCTGAGTTTTTTAAATTCATGTCTAACCTTTCCGGCAGCCTCCTTGGACAGCTTTTTACGCTTGATTCGCTTTTCAAGCTCTTTAAGTTCATCCCCATGATCATCCTCAGAACCGATTTCCTTTTTTATGGCTCGCATCTGTTCATTCAGATAATAATTTTTCTGAGTTTTATCCATCTGTTCCTTGACACGATTTTTTATCCGCTGATCCATTTTGAAAATATCAATTTCCATCTTGATCAAACTCAGGAGGAAGGAAAGCCGTTTTTCCAGGGAAATCGTTTCCAGCAGACGCTGTTTATCTTCGATTTTGAACGAGAAATGAGCCGCCATAGTATCAACAAGCTTTGAAGGATCTGAGATGCTGGAAACACTTTTCACAAGATCTTTTGATAGACTCTTGTTAATTTGGGAATACTCATCGAAACTTTTGTTAATCGCCCTGACCAGTGCTTCACCCTCTGCAGGCGATACTTGTGTTTCGGGAATCAATTCCAACTCCACCTGAAAAAAGTCTTTGCCCTTAACAAAACGGGCAATAGAAGCTCTGTTTTTCCCTTCGATCAAAGCCTTAACCGTTCCATCAGGAAGCTTTAGAAGTTGAAGCACGCTGGCAATGGTTCCTACATGACTGATGTCATTTTCACCGGGGTTGTCGATGCCTGCTTTGATCTGGGTGGCAAGAAAAACCCTCTTATCGTGGTTCATCGCATCGGTAAGAGCGTTCACTGATTTCGATCGTCCCACAAAAAGCGGTGCAACCATGTGGGGAAAAACAACGATATCCCTCAACGGTAGAAGCGGTAGTAACAGGTTAGGCGAATCAGAATCATCATCTTTAAAAAATTTTTGTAAACTAATCATAATAAGTGATTATTCTCCCAATCATCCGTCTTGTGCTTTTTTCTGGGGTTGTTCAAATAAGAGAATCGGATCTTCATGATTGATAACAGTATCTTCTCCTATAACACATTCTTTGACATTCTCCATGGAAGGGATCTCATACATGACATCGACCATGCATTTTTCCATAATGGCACGTAGCCCTCTGGCACCGGATTTGCGTTTCATGGCCTCTTGGGCAATGGCTGTAAGTGCGCTATCTGTTAATCTTAAGTTTACACCTTCTATCTCCATGAGTTTTTTAAACTGCTTTATCAGTGCGTTTTTCGGCTCTTTCAGTATTCTGATCAAAGCAGACGCATTCAATTCACCAAGGGTCGCAATAACAGGAAGACGTCCCAAAAATTCAGGAATCAAACCGTATTTAATCAGGTCCTCGGGCTGCACCATTTTAAGGGTTTCACCGACACTTTTTTCCTCTTGTTTGATGATTTTAGCCCCAAAACCCATGACTTTGGAACCAAGACGCCGCTGGATGATCTGATCGAGTCCGGTAAAAGTTCCGCCACAAATAAAAAGTATGTTAGAAGTGTCGACTTTAACAAAATCCTGTTGAGGGTGTTTTCGTCCCCCTTTGGGCGGAACACTGGCAGTGGTCCCTTCTATAATTTTCAATAATGCCTGCTGAACGCCTTCTCCCGAAACATCTCGGGTAATGGACGGATTATCGGACTTTCGTGCAATTTTATCGATTTCATCAATATATACAATACCCCGCCCTGCCTTTTCCACATCATAATCCGCATTCTGAAGCAGAGCAAGGATGATATTTTCGACATCTTCGCCGACGTAGCCGGCTTCAGTAAGGCTGGTGGCATCAGCAATCGTAAAGGGTACATTTAAAAATCTGGCTAGGGTTTGTGCCAGTAATGTTTTCCCACATCCGGTCGGCCCGATAAGAAGAATGTTGCTCTTCTGGATTTCCACATCTCCAGATTTGATGGAAGAGTCCAGACGTTTGTAATGATTATAAACTGCAACAGCGAGAATTTTTTTTGCTGCATCTTGTTCAATGACGTAATCATCGAGCATTGCTTTAATTTCTTTCGGGACTAAAAGCCGGTCTGTAGCTTTATCGTCTTTGCCTCTTTCCTCTTCGATAATTTCACTGCACAGCTGGATACATTCATCACAAATATAGACGGCAGGGCCGGCAATCAGTTTTTGAACCTCTTTCTGATTCTTTCCGCAGAATGAACAGAAAAGGTTGTCGTTCATATCTCTTTTTTTCGCCATTTTAATTCTCCGTCTTTTCAATTTTATTCAAATCATCTCTGTTTTTGATAACATGATCGATGATTCCGTATTGTTTGGCTTCGATACCGGTCATAAAAAAGTCACGATCTGTATCATTTTGTATTTGACTCAATGTTTTTA
>JAOUGB010000162.1 GCA_029857875.1 Desulfobacteraceae bacterium
TTACACGGTTTAAAAAGAAGTACTATCCATGGAGCGATTTAAAAAAAATAAAAACCCCTGTTTTGCTTACGACCAATAATTGGGGTCGTTCATGAAGAAAATAACCGGCGCGTTATAATAAACAAGAAAAGATGATTTTTAATAAATTACGGAATTCGTTCTCACAGGTACCTTTACTGGGCTGGCTCCTTGGCTCACTGATCGCGGTAGTGCTCGAATATTATATGGGTGACGCGTTGGCCGATGTTCTCGGGCTACCCAAAATTCCGGTTCTTTTCGGCTTTGTGATCATGCTCAAAAAGCCCTTGTTGATTCCCAGCGCACTGATATTCGTGCTGGTGATATATGCGTTGCCCATAGGCGCCGTAGCCCGGCTGAGTGCACCGGTTATAAATCGTTTGGTTGCCTGGCTTTTCAAATTTCCCACGATCATTTCGGTAGTTATTCATCTTGGATTTCTGTATGCGATTTTGCATCTATGGTCTGATATCAGTGCCTACCGGGTTCTGACACTTAAGTTGACCATGATCGCCATTATGGTAACTTTGAGCTTGAACGTGGTTAACGGCTACATGGGAGAATTTTCTTGCTCCCATCCCGGCTTCATGGCATTGGGGGCTTATGCAACATCGGTGTTTACGGTGGTCCTGTTCGCTAAGGACAACCTTTTCGGGCCTGCAATTCTCCCCGCCGCTTTGGGACCGTATATGTTTCCTGTTGCTTTGATCATCGGCGGTTTAGTCGCGGCCCTTGGTGCACTTGCAATCGCCATACCCTCGTTTCGGACCAGGGGTGACTATCTGGCGATCATATCCCTGGCATTCATGTTTATCGTTAAAAGCATGATAGAGAATTTGGAGGTCGTTGGCGGCCCCCGGGGTTTAAGCAACCAGCCGGATTATGCCAATCTGCCTACGGTCTTTTTGTGGACCGTTGCCTGCGTGTGGATCATCAATAATTTTGTGCGTTCTAGCCTGGGAAAGGCGTTGAATGCAGTACGTGACGATGAAATGGCTGCCAATGCCATGACCGTTAACACCAGACAAACAAAAATCGTAGCATTTTTGTTTGCGGCTTTCTGGGCCGGCGTGGCCGGAGGGCTTTTTGCCCACGTGTTAAGGTATGTAAACCCAGGGACGTTCGGTCTTCAAAAACTTGCTGAGGTTTTGGCAATGGTCTACTTTGGCGGGTTGAATTCCGTTTACGGCTCGATAGTGGGTGCAATAAGCCTGAGCATGCTCAGTGAAGCCCTACGCCCGCTGGAGATTTTTAAGTGGATTATTATTCCCCTTTTGCTCATTTTGGTGATGATTTATCGTCCCACGGGCCTCATCGCCTTTAAAGAATTTGACGTTAAGAAACTTATAAAACCCAAACATAAGCAGGAGAAAGAAGTATAGGATGCCACTGCTTCGTATTGATAAAATGAGCCACGACTTTGGCGGTTTGCGGGCCGTCAACAACTACGATCTAAATGTAGAGCCCGGACAAATCAGAGGTCTCATCGGGCCCAACGGAGCAGGCAAAACCACGATTTTCAACCTCATCACAGGCATTTATAAACCCACTGAAGGTGACATCTATCTGGAAAGCAAAAGAATTACCGGCCTCGAGCCTCACCGGATCGCAGACATGGGCATCGGCAGAACTTTTCAAAACTTACAGCTCTGGCGGCATATGACCGTCCTTGAGCACGTAAAGATGGCGTGTTACTCTAAGATTACCTATGGTCTGATCGGGGCATTTTTCGGCACGCCAAAGCGGCAAAGGGAAGAAGCAAAGATTGAGGCAAAAGCCCACGACCTTTTGAAAGTAGTTGGCGTCGACCATATTGCAGATCAGGTCGTAATTAATCTACCTTACGGTGATCAGCGAAGGGTTGAGATGGCCCGGGCTCTGGCCATAGAACCCAAAATACTGTTTCTGGATGAACCTACCGCCGGTATGAATCCGGAAGAGCTGATTCAGATGATGGAGATTATCAGGCATGTACATCGTGAGCTGGGTCTGGCTATTTTTCTTATCGAACACAGATTGAAGATGGTTATGGAGCTGTGCGAAATCATCCAGACCCTTGACTTTGGCCGGGTTATCGCCGAAGGCACACCGGAAGAAATTCAAAACGACCCCAAAGTAATCGATGCTTATCTGGGCAAAGAGGTGGTGCTCTAATGTTGTTATCAGTGGAAAACCTTCAAGTTTCATACGGTAATATTCGAGCGCTACACGGCATTGATTTTCAGATTGATGATGGCGAGATTGTGTGCATCATCGGTGCCAATGGGGCCGGTAAGAGTACAACGCTGAGAGCAATTTCAAGATTGGTTCCGGTGGAAGAAGGGACAACAATGACGTTCATGGGCAATGACCTGCTTCAATACTCTGCGGACAAGGTGGTGAGCAAATTCGGAATATCTCATGTTCCTGAAGGGAGGCGACTCTTCGGCAACCTGACGATAATGGAAAATCTCAGCCTGGCTACCTTTGCCAGAAAAGACAACGAAAAAATCCAGGAGGACCTTGAGAGAGTATTCGGTATTTTTCCACGCCTTGAAGAGCGCAAAGCTCAGAAATCAGGAACACTGAGCGGCGGAGAGCAACAGATGCTTGCCATCGGGAGGGCGTTTATGAGCGGAAGAAGGATCATGCTCCTGGACGAGCCTTCAATGGGTCTTGCACCTTTACTCATGCTGAATGTCTTTAATGCGCTTAAACAACTCAACGAGGAAGGAACAACCATTCTACTTGTGGAGCAGAATGCCCGGATGGCGCTTCAATTTGCACAGCGCGGCTATGTGCTCGAAAACGGTAATCTGGTTTTGGAAGGAAGCTCTGAAATGCTGCTTGCAAATCCCGAAGTCAAGCAGGCCTATCTGGGCGGCTAATATCCCATGTTGAATTTTTGTAACACTTTAGCCATTTGAAATCGATTTGTTTCAAAGGACTAGGCTATTACGAGTTTTCAAATATTTTTATCCTGGACCTTGATCATTGAAAACTGATAATTTGGATGATAGACTATTATTTTAAATCTTCAATCTTCAATCCCTCCGGGTCGTAGGCCCTAAGGGTCGGAGACAATAATCATCAATAAAAAATGGGGGAAGTTATGATACGGGTAGGTATAATAGGTGCAACGGGTTATGCCGGTGCCGAGCTTGTGCGGATACTTTGCGGTCATCCTGATATCGAGTTGACCATCCTGACATCTCGCCAGTATGCCGGTGTAAAGTTTGACGAGATCTTTCCCTCAATGACAGGTTCTGTCGATCTGGTATGCGAAGCCCTGTCTGTAGATCGCGTTTGTGACAGTGCCGATGTTTTATTTACCGCACTTCCTCACAAGATTCCCATGGAGATTGTGCCTGAGCTTATTTCTCGAGGCAAAAAGGTTATCGATCTCTCGGCTGATTTTAGATTCAAGGATTCTGCAACGTATGAGGCGCATTATCAGCAACATACGGCAAAAGATTTACTGGAAAAATCGGTTTATGGACTTTGTGAGATCTATTTTGACAAAATAAAAAATGCTGTTCTGGTGGGTGCTCCCGGATGTTATCCCACCAGTGTACTTTTGCCCCTGTTGCCGTTATTGAAGCGCAATTTTATCGATACCCATACCATTGTTGCCGATTCAAAATCTGGCGTTAGCGGCGCCGGCCGCAGTCTATCCCTGACAACGCACTTTTGTGAGGTAAACGAATCGTTTAAGGCCTATAAGGCAGCAGAACATCGGCACAACCCCGAGATGGAGGAGGTGCTGACCATTGAAACCGGCCAGCCGGTGCATCTTACGTTTGTTCCCCACCTTGTTCCCATGTCCCGGGGAATACTTACCACCCTATATGCCACTCCTGTAAAGGGTATTGGCAACAAGGATATTGAAGAATGTCTCACCACATTTTATTCTGGACGTCCGTTTGTTCGTATCTGTAGAGAAAGCCGTTTGCCTGACACCCGGAATGTCCGCGGCACCAATTATTGCGACATTGGATTTAAGCTGGATGAACGGAACCAACGTCTAATCCTGATTTCGGCCATCGACAACCTGGTAAAGGGTGCAGCAGGACAGGCTATACAAAACATGAACATCATGCTCGGTCTGGATGAAACCGCAGGGCTTAAAGTGGTTCCTTTTCCTATTTAGCCTCCACCCGGGAATAACCTTTTATCCCCAATCTTTGCGCATGCCCTGCGAAATGCAAAGCCTATTTCACTGGGGTCAATCTGCGGAATTGCTTCACCGCATTAGGCTTGGCAGCCAGAGGGCGATCTGGGGAAACAAAATGAGGAGCAGATTGCACACAAGCAAAGATATGAGCATGGGGAAAACTCCTCTGAAGATTTTCTCAAGGGGGACATCCCTTGCCACACCATAGACCACATAGACATTTATACCCACAGGCGGCGTAATTACACCCATTTCCGTGATAAGAACAATGACCACCCCGAACCAGATCGGATCAAACCCAAGCTTCTGAACAACCGGAAAAAATATGGGGATGGTCAGCATGATCATGGCCAGTGCGTCCATAAAACAGCCCCCGATAAGATAGACTAAAATGATCACACCGATAATCGCATGGGGCGGAAGCGGAAGAGAACTCACGTAATCGGCAAGCAAATAAGGTATCCGGGTAATGGCCATAAAATGACCGAATATCACCGCACCGGTGACGATCACCATGATCATACAACTAATTTTGGTTGTATCTGCAAGGGATTGAATAAACCCTTTCCAGTAGAGTTGTCTCCTGATTATAGCAATGAGAAGGGTCATAAAAGCGCCTATTGCCGCAGCCTCTGTGGGTGTGAATAGCCCAAAAAAAATTCCGCCCATGACCAGCGCAAACAATAACAGGGTTTCGAGTATGCCGGCAAAGGACCTGAATTTTTTACGAATACTGCTCTTGGGGCCCGGGGGGGCCAGGGAGGGGTTTCTCATGACACGAAGATGAATGGTCAGGAGAAAAAGAAGGCAAAGGAGAATACCGGGCAGGATACCGGCTGCGAAAAGTTTTCCAATGGACTGCTCGGTGAGAATGCCGTAGACGATGAAAATCACACTTGGAGGTATAAGAATACCAAGACTTCCAGCCGCAGCCACGGTACCTGTGGCAAGCCCCATATCGTATCCATATCTCTTCATTTCAGGAAGGGCAACTGTGGCCATGGTGGCCGCTGTTGCATTGGTTGAGCCGCATATGGCGGAGAAAGCGGCGCATGCACCCACGGTTGTCATGGCCAGACCCCCCCGCCGATGCCCCAGCAGCACATAGGCTGAATCATACAACCTGCGGCTGATGCCAGCGTGAAAGGCAATCTGGCCCATAAACACAAAAAGGGGAATAACGGTCAAATTATAAGAGGAAAAAACATCCCAGACATCCCGGGCCAAAAGATTCAATCCTGCATCAAAATTCACCACATAGCTGAATCCGATGAGTCCCAAAAAACCCATGGCAAAACCCACAGGCATTTTCGAATACAAAAGGACAACCAGGACGACAATCCCAATGATTCCAGTGGTTGACAGGCTCATTTCTCCAAAATCTTCAAAGCATTTTTAATTAAATCAGATAAAAGTATAAGACAAACCACTGCCGCGGAAAAACCGATTCCATACACAAATGGATAAAAGGGGAGCTCTAACGTTAGTGAAACCTCATGCGAAACGTAAAGATCATTTGCATAAATGATGGACTGCCATGCAATGAGTGCAAAAAGGAACAATCCAAAGCAGCTGGTCATACATTCGATGAGCCTTTGAAGTTTTGAAGGGAAAAGACTGACAATAAAGCTTACCGATACATGTCCTTTTTCTATGGATGTATGGGCCATGGCAAAAGAGACGGCTACGGCTCCCAGAAAGCAGACCAGTTCATAAGTTCCGGGAATTGGTCTGCGAAAATAACGTAAAACAACATCTGCGCAGGTAAGTAACATCATGGCAACAATTGCTGTTCCTGCAACCCAGTACATTTTTTTTGCCAGACCATGCCCCAATTTTTCAAAAATGTGCATTTTGTTTTAAATTTTTTGAGTTGTTAAGACTCGACATCGGTTCAAAAGTAAAT
>JAOUGB010000163.1 GCA_029857875.1 Desulfobacteraceae bacterium
CGGCGCCACTTTCCCTCGAACATCCATTCGCCAGACCTTCCTTTTATGGGTATGCCCGAACAGGCACACACTTATTTTCCCCCAAATCCCCTTTCTCATCCTCTTTAACGTGGCCCTGGCCTGGAAGGGAAGGGCGATGTAGTTACTCGTATCATCAGGGGAACCATGGCATGCAAGGCCGCAGGATAAGCGATGGTTTTTCTCCAAATCGTTTAAAAATTGGATGTTTTCATGGGTAAGAATATTTCTTGTCCAAAGGATGGCATTTCGGGCAAAGATATTGAAATTCTCGGCAAAAGCAAGATTGCATGCTGCCAGATCATGATTGCCCAAAATAGAATGCATTCCGACATCTCTGGCCAGTTTGACACACTCATTGGGGCTTGCATTATACCCAACAAGGTCCCCAAGATTGAGAATTCGGTCGGCCTGGTTCTCAAAATCATTAACAACTGCCTGAAAAGCCTCTATATTTGCGTGGATATCTGAAAGAACGGCAACACGCACTATTGTCACCTCTACGACTTCAAGGACTCTTTAGCCATATTCGGATGTGCAACTGGAGTAAAAACTTTTTACTGCTTAAAGTTGCAGACGATTATGTGTATAAAAGTTCTTTGAATTTTTTTTTGAGCCACTTGTTGACCATACCCCCCATATACCAGCGTCCTACAAGTGGGATAAGAATGAGAGCATAGAAGTACATATCTCCAGCCCTTAAGAAAGTGAAAACAACCAACAGGCTGGTCATAATCAAGGCTATCGCCATATTTGAGAGCAATCCGGCAAGTTCATTGAGCTTTACTGACATATATTCCTGCAGCTCTTCTTCATTCATTAAAACCTTCTTCCCTTTTCTTTGTATACTCAGCAGCATGCTTTCTAAGATCTCCTGAAGATATCACACCTGATATATTCGTAACATGTCGAATTCATCAAGTGTTTTGTATCTTTTTGTTATTGTGTTTGGTTTTACAAAACCGTGGACACCAACAATTATCAATGGGTCGTTCGTGTGTCAAGAGTCCTTTGAAAAATGCCCTGATTTGCTCATTATTGATAAAGTTCTTAAAGATTTGTTTTCATGCTTGACCCATAATATATGTTTTACTATCTTTTAAAAAGATTATTTTCTAATGACATTCAATAAATGAAAACATTCTAACATTAGATTAAATTATTCCCTTGTCCCTTGTAAAACTATATATCGATCAACAGGTGGTCCATTACCCACAGGTTGTCTCCATTCGATCACGCATCCCTAATGTGCCGGTTTCAATCGTTCATAGTTCAAAAGAGGTTTACAAATCGGTTTTATCGTCTGATGATTCGGTCCAAAAAGGCAAAATGATCTTATTTCTCACCCGAAATAAAGGCGCCTTTATTAAGCCATGTCCCGGAACTCGGTCATATACATGCTGTGGCTATAAAATTCTGCATATGGGCACATTTTGTACCATGGACTGTTCATATTGCATTCTACAAGCCTACTTTCATCCACCCCTGCTGCAATATTTTGTCAATCACGATGAACTTTGGGTAGAGTTAGACCGTCTTTTTTTAAATAAAACCTTAACCAGAATCGGAACCGGAGAATTTACAGACAGCATGATTTGGGATAATTGGACGGATCTCTCAGATCTGCTTGTACCTAAATTTTCAAAACAGTCTAGAGCCGTATTGGAACTTAAAACTAAAACAGTGAACATAAAAACACTCAAAGCACTTCACCACAATCACAAAACAATTGTGTCATGGTCTTTGAATACACCCCGTATTATTAAAAATGAGGAACGCCATACGGCATCTCTATCTGCTAGACTTCGTGCTGCTGCAAAATGTGAGTCCTGGGATTATCCCCTTGGCTTTCATTTTGACCCCTTGGTGATCTATGACGGGTGTGAAGAAGAATACGCGAGTGTTGTTGAGCAGATGTTTTCCCATATATCTTCTGAAAATATTGTATGGATCAGCCTTGGCACTTTTCGCTTTGTACCTGCTTTGAAACCGATCATACAAAAACGTTTTCCAAATTCAAAGATCATTTACGGGGAATTTATATCAGGCCTTGACGGAAAAATGCGTTATTTTAAACCATTAAGAATCGATCTGTATCGAAAGATAGTGTCATACATAAGGGACTATGCTCCTGATGTGATGATTTATTTGTGTATGGAAGACGATGAGGTCTGGCAAAAGTCTCTTGGATTTGTCCCTTCAGATTACGGCGGTTTATCGAAAATTCTGGATAAACGTGCTGCAAAGCACTGTGGTTTAGTTAAAAGTTAGTTTCCATCCAGAAATGGCCCTTTTCCGCAATCTCTGCGTCAATCTGCGGAATTACTTGTGCGGTGTACCACTTGTACGCCTCCGCGTAATTCCTTGATTTCCTTGACCTTGCGAAAAATTGCTAATTTCTGCATTGGAAACTTAAGTTGTGCCCAATATAGATTTATGGATGAGCACAAGTTAGTTTCCAATCACTTGATAAAAAATAAAAAAATGATGCGGAAATATTTTTTGTATTTACAGCTAATTTTATTATCGGTCTTGTTATTTAGCCGAACCGCATTCGTGCAGGAGTGGAACAAGGTAAAATGGGTAAATGACGGAGATACTGTTGTACTCAGTGATGGCCGACATGTGCGTTATATCGGCATAAACGCACCTGAGATTGCCCATGACAATCACAAAGCAGAAGCATTTGGATATGCGGCAAAAAAATACAATCAATCAATAGTACAATCAAAAAAGGTGAGGTTGGAATTCGACAAAGAAAAGTATGACCGTTATGGTCGATTGCTGGCATACATTTATTTATTAGACGGTACTTTTATAAATAAAGAAATGATTGAAAAAGGATACGGTTATGCACTACCTCGAAAACCGAATGTAAAATACGAGAAGATATTGTTACAGACCCAAAGGGATGCCATGTCGGCTAAACAAGGGATGTGGCGTAATTGGAATGATAAAGAGGGCGAAGAATATTTAGGGAGTGAAAGATCGAAACGGTTTCATTTGAAAACATGCCCCTATGGAAAAAGAATAGGAAAAAGAAACAGGGTCTTTTTTACAAGAAAATGGGATGCATTTTGGTCTGGTTTTGCACCCTGCAAACGATGTATGGCTGGCGGGAATTAGAAGCAAAGAACAATTATATATACAATTTGTTACGATATCAAATAGGCATCGTATTTTACAATTAAAAATGAGCTAAAGATTTAAGTGAACTAAAGTGAACTAAAGTTCAAGGGAAGCGCCTCAGGCGCAACACATTTAATATTTAAATTGATTATACCTTAACTTTAGGCACTTTAGATCACTTTAGACACTTTAAA
The DNA here is from genome assembly GCA_029857875.1 of Desulfobacteraceae bacterium. Lineage (GTDB taxonomy): Bacteria > Desulfobacterota > Desulfobacteria > Desulfobacterales > UBA11574 > UBA11574. Next base: position 3,342 of record JAOUGB010000163.1, read on the forward strand.
CTTTAGTTTTGTCACTCTTTGGCTTTGTTTATTTCCTCTACGATTTTTTGGGAGATTTGGGCTGGAACTTCGTCGTAATGTGAAAATTCCATGGTAAATATACCCCGGCCTCCGGTAATTGAATTTAAATCAGGTGCATAGGTTAAAAATTCGGACATGGGTACCTGTGCATTAATCACCTGATTTTTACCCTTGCTGTCCATACCAAGGACTCGGCCACGCCTGCTGTTAAGATCTCCCATGATGTCGCCCATGTATTCATCCGGAGTAATAACTGAAACATTCATGATCGGTTCCAAAAGAACAGGGCCGGCATCTGCAGCGGCCTTTTTGAAAGCAAGAGAACCTGCGATTTTAAATGCCATTTCAGATGAATCTACAGCATGAAAAGACCCGTCGTCGAGGATAACTTTAAAATCGACACACGGGAACCCTGTAAGAACCCCTTTTTGAGACGATTCAATAACACCTTTTTCCACAGCCGGTATATACTGTCTGGGAATAGCACCACCAACAATTTTATTTTCAAACTCAAAACCTTTTCCTCTGGGAAGCGGTTCTATCTGAATCCAACAGTCTCCATACTGACCATGGCCTCCGGTCTGTTTTTTATGTTTTCCCTGGACCCTGACTTTCTTGGTAATGGTCTCTTTATAGGGGACTTTAGGTTTGTCCAACTGGACCTCAACGTTGAACTTCCTTTTGAGTTTTTCAGTCGTAACTTCAATATGAACCTGCCCAAGGCCGGATAACAGAATCTGCTTTGTTTCAGAATTGCGTGTAAGCCGCAGAGACATATCTTCTTCCAATAGTTTTGATAAAGAGATGAATACTTTGTCCTCATCCCCTTTTGACTTGGCTTTTACGGCAAATGAAATCAAAGGGGGAAGGGGGTCTGCGCATTTAAATTTAACCTTTTGGTTGCTGTTGCAAATGGTATCACCGGTGGTTGTCTCTTTTAGTTTGGCTACAGCAACGATTGCACCGGGACCGGCCTTGGAAATTTGCTTTTGTTCTTTTCCGGCAAGCCTTAAAAGCTGGTTATATCTTTCACTTGTATCTTTATTAACGTTGAAGAAATTTCCGTCCGCCCCAAGTGTCCCTGAGACAATCCTGAATATTGAAAGACGTCCGGCAAATGGATCGGCAATAGTTTTGAAAACAAAACCAGAGAAGGGAGCATCGGGATCAGGACGACATTCTATTTCGCCATCTCCAGTTGCAGCAGCAGCGATCCAGGAGCCTCGATCCAGCGGTGAAGGCATGCAATGAATAATAAAATCCTGCAAGAGATCGACACCGATATTTTTTGTAACCGACCCACAAAGAACAGGGACAAATGAGCGCGATAAGATTCCTTTTTTTAAAGCAACCTTTATTTCATCATCTGACAGGGGCTCTCCTTCAAGATACCTTTCCAGAAGCTCGTCATCTGACTCGACAACATTTTCCACAAGAGCCTCTCGCTCTTCTGAAACCATATCCTGCATATCCGAGGGGATATCAATTTTTGTTGCTTTGCCCTTGGCATCATAGGTGTAAGCTTTCATGCTGACCAGGTCGATGATACCGCTAAAGTTCGCTTCGGATCCAATTGGGATCTGTATGATCATCGGTTTCGGCTCAAAACATTCGGCAGCATCTTTGAAAGCGCGCATAAAATCCGAACGTTCCCTATCGAGCTTGTTGATAAAAATAATACATGGCAGCTTAAATTCTTCAGCAAAGTCCCAGGCTTGTTCGGTTTGAACTTTTATTCCGTCCACGGCATCCACTACAATAACCGCGCTGTCGGCAGCCTGCATACAGCTCTTTGTGTCTGAAAAAAAATTTTGATCACCGGGTGTATCAATGAGGCTAACGGTATGTTTTTTCCAGTTGAATTGATGGAATCCGCTGCTTAAGCTGGAGTTGCGTTTAAGTTCTTCCGGCTCAAAGTCCATTGCAGTGTTGCCGTCTTCAACGCGGCCAATTCTGTTAATGACGCCTGCATTGAAAAGCATTGTTTCGGCAAGAGAAGTTTTTCCCGCACCGCCGTGGGATGCAAAAGCAATGTTCCTTAAACTTACTATTGTTTCGGCCATTTAATCTCCTCTCTGCTAAAATTAAAAAAGTGTAGATTTCGATAAATAATCACTCAAGTTCCCCACCAGTATATGGCACCATATGATTTTACCTTAAAAAATTTTACTATCCTACGACGCTTTATTGACGTAGCCGAAAATAAACGGTGCGAAATTTGAGTAATAATCCTAAATCAAAAATTTTTATAGGTTTATTTATAAAAAATCAAGCTCAAGTTTCAAATTTTAATGACATAAAAAACTCTCTGTTTCCTTTTGGTCCCAATATAGGAGAGGGGATAACCCATTCGATGAAAAGATGCTTTTTTACAAAAAAATCAGAAAGATTTTCGATAACTTCGGCATGAAGATCCGGGTCACGTACCACTCCACCTTTACCGATATTCCTTTTCCCCACCTCAAATTGGGGTTTAACCAACGCCAGAATTCCGGCACTTTTTTTCATAAATTTTAATATCTCGGGAACAACCAATTTAAGGGAAATAAAGGAAACATCTATGGTAACAAGATCTACGAGTTGCGGAAGGGTTTCAGGCTTCATATGCCGTATGTTCATTCGTTCTATAACAACAACTCGAGGATTCTGCCTCAATTTCCAAGCCAGCTGTCCATAACCAACATCTACAGCATAAACACGGCC
>JAOUGB010000164.1 GCA_029857875.1 Desulfobacteraceae bacterium
CCGTTTTTGCCCAAATGGATCCCCAGCGCCCGGGGTCTATGGGCGCTTTTATCGTTGAAACCGGATGGGAAGGCGTCAAGATCGGAAAAGACATCCCAAAGATGGGGCTGAAAGCCAGTTCTACGGCTGCCGTTCATTTTAAGGATGTCCGCGTTCCAAAACAAAACCTGCTTGGTTCGCCCGGAGACGGCTTCAAGGTTGCCATGACGATTCTTAACTACGGACGACTGGCGCTGGGAGCCGCCTCAGTCGGGATTCTCAACCAGGCGGTGGAAGATATGCTCAAGCGTTCTAAGAACCGGGTCCAGTTCAGCCGGCCCATTCAGAACTACGAACTGATTCAGGAAAAAATCGTGACCGCCCGGGTCAATGCTTCGGTGGTCTCGGCGATAACGGCATTTACGGCGGCAATGCTTGAAGAAAACCCTTTGGCGCCGGTGGCCATTGAAAGCTCGCATTGTAAACTGTTCGGCACCACCCGTGCCTGGAACTCGCTTTACGATGCCCAGCAGGTGGCCGGTGGGTCCGGCTATCTGAGTACCCAGCCTTATGAAATGCGCATGCGCGATTTTCGGGTAACCACTATTTTTGAAGGTACCACTGAAATTCATTCCATTTATCCGGCACTGTTCGTTATTCGAACCCTGACCAAACAGGTTCAAAAAGCATATCCCGGCAAAATCGCTCAGTTTCGTCAACTGCTGAAATCACTTTTTCGACGAAGCAACTGGAAAATAAGATTCCGGCACCGCCGTCTGAACCGAGCAGTGCGACTGGCAAGATCACTTGCACGACGCATTCGTTTTTTGATTCTTGTGGGGCTCATAATTCACGGCCGCAAAATCACGGAAAAGCAATTTTTTCTGCGTCGGATTACCTTTCTAAGCTTTTACCTTTACGGCCTGCTGGCCCTAACGGCACGCCTTTCATCGAAGCAAAAGGATGGAAGCGATCTGTCGGAAGAGATGGATATTTTGGCCTATTTCATTGAAGAGGCCTGTTCCTATCAACGACACAACGGGACCATCCGTGCTTCCTTCATGGAACGTCTGCACAAATGTGTTTTTCGACATCTATCGTCGACATGAAATTTCTCCGGTCCCACACACTGACGTTTCCAGGTCATTCTTATTTTAAAAGCATAAAACTAAATGGGGAGATAACGATCATGGAACGTCATTTGAAGAAGACAGGGTTTAAAAGTCGAGTTCTCTATTCAATTTCACATGAGTCACCACATTGATTTAACGAAGGGCGGCGTTCCCACTGAAGGGTGATGTGATCAATGCCAAATTGGTCATGAAGTCCCTTGCTCGCTTTTTCGATGAGCACATCGTCATCTTTTGGATCCGGTTTAATAAGATGCGCTGTCAGAGCGGTTTCCGTAGTGCTCATGGCCCAGATATGCATATCATGAACACCGGTAATACCTGGAAGGCTCGAAAGATAGGCCTTTACGACTTCAGCATCGATATCTTTTGGAACGGCATCCATGGCCATATTAAAGGCGTCTCGAAACAGCCTCCAGGTCCCGAACAAAATGATAACGGTGATAACAAGACTGATCGCCGGATCGATCCAGAGCATGCCGGTAAAAAGAATCGCAACACCGGCAATGACAACACCTGCTGACACCCCGGCATCAGCGACCATATGCAGAAAAGCACCTCGAATATTTAAATCGCTTTTGCGGCCGGATAAAAACAGAAGGGCTGTTGCCGTATTGATGGCAACACCGACCAAGGCTACGAAGATGATGGTCTTGCCGGCCACCGGAACAGGGGCGCTGAAACGTTGGATCGCTTCCCAGGCAATGCCGCCAAGCGCAACCAAAAGAATGACGGCGTTTATCAGCGCCGCCAGAATCGATGATTTTCGCCATCCATAAGTGCGGCGTTCCGTGGGCTTGCGCCGTACCAGATAGTTGGCGCCCCACGCCAGCAGCAATCCCAGAACGTCGCTCAGGTTATGACCGGCATCAGCTAAAAGTGCCAGTGATCCGGCTATGATGCCATAAGCAGCTTCAACAATGACAAAACCCACATTGAACGCCACACCAAAGGCAAAAGCACGACTGTAATCCGTAGGACCATGGTCATGATGATGTGCCATAGAGGTTTCCCTGGTTGGAAGGATGAGAACAGGACTCGTTCATATCGTTTTTAGCAATCAGGCTTATCCTAATGGATCTTTCCTCTTACTGTCAAACTCATCTTTATCAATCTCACCGAGAGCATAGCGCTCCTTGAGGATATCAATTGCCCGGCTTTCGCCGTTTCCAATCTCAAAGCATAATTTGACGGGATTGACAGACTGCTTTTGAATAACAATTTCAAACAAAATATATATTTACAAATCCCTTTTGTACTTTATATAATACCAATATATTAGGAGGGCTCATGCGCAATCATCTGAAATCTAAAGATGCATCAAAATATTTTTTGCCCTGATCGTACTTTTGATTCGGTATGAGCGCAATTTTTATTCTCATGGGGATTATCGTCATTTTTCTCGACGTTAGCCAAAAGACTCGATTCGGCGTTATAAGGCGAGTATTTTATATCCACTCAAACCGCCTTTCGGGATTAAATCGGGTAATTTTTATCCACCCTTTCACTCTTTTTTTAAAGAAAAACTACTTTTATAAATACAAAAACGAATAACACTTGTAAATTTAGGTCGTTAAACACAATCACCACAATGTGGCACATTCCTTGCTTTGTAAAATAACCTAACACTACAAAGGGGGTATGGCCGTGGGACAATCAAAAATTTCGAGACAGATCTTTATCGATCCAGTCTGCTTGATGAAAGTGGCTCCGGGCAAAAAAGATTTTACGTTTACTTACCAGATGCGCACCTATTATTTCTGTGCTGAATCCTGTCTCAAATCTTTCAAAACAAACCCTGAGAAATATCTGGAATCAATTTCTATCAAGCGCAAAGGATGGTGGAGCCGTTATCTGGATCGGTTGAAAAAGGCCATCGGCGGCAAGCCGCCGAAATGTCACTAATGAGTATAAGACTATTTAGTGCCCGAACGAAAACTAGGATTTTTCGTTAAGATCAAGGAAGACGAAAATTTTAACCACAGTAATACTGATAGTATTTCGAGGATTAAAATTTGAGTCTGACGCAGATATTGGCGAAAAAGACAGTTTTCGTTCAGGCACTATTTAAAATCCACAGATCAACAGGAGGCACAGCATGAAGCAGTTTTTGCTTAATATTTTATCGTTAATGCTGGTAGTGGCAGCGGTTGCTTTCATTGCTCCCAATGGATCAGCGGCAGACCCCTCCATCTGGGCGCCACCGCAGTTGGCCATGCTTATTGAAGAGGGTTTGGCCAAAAACCAGGATATCCAGAGTCTGGCGTCTAAGGTAGAAAGTCTTAAAGAGGAAATTTCGTTTGCGGGGTCGTTGAATGATCCTCGCATTGGTCTTGGTTTGCTGAATCTTCCAACCGACACATTCAGGTTTGACCAGGAGCCCATGACCCAGAAGCAAATTTTTATCGCCCAAAAAATACCCTGGTTCGGTAAATTAAGCCTCCGTTCCCAACAGGCTGCAATCAACGCTATTCACCAAGAAGCGATCTTAGAGGCAAAACGTCTGGAACTTTCCCGACAAATTGCTTCGGAGTATTACGAACTGGGTTTTGTTGCCAGTGGTCAGAAAATCAACGAAAGGCTCATTAACATGTTGACTCAGCTACTCAGGGTATCGGAGTCGAGGTATGCAGCAGGTCAGGGTCTTCAGCAAGATGTTTTGCAGGCCCAGGTAGAAGTGAGCAAACTTCTAGATGAACAAATCACTTTGGACAAAAAGCACCGCATGCTGGAAGATCGGATCAACAGCCTGCTGAATCGGGAGAGTTTCATCCCTGTTACACCCCCTGAAAACTTAAAATATCCTGATACGGTGTTGGAAGAAAAGAAATTGCAAACTCTTGCCCTGGCGATGAATCCCTGGATTAAAGTCAAGATGGCTGAAATCGACCTGGCCGGTACAGAAATCGAACTGGCCCGAAAGGACTATTGGCCGGATATGGATTTCATGGTGGCCTATGGCCAGCGGGATGATACTCAGACCGGCCAGGACCGGGCAGACTTTATTTCAACTTCTGTTGTCATGAATATTCCTCTCTGGCAAAAAACCCGTCAGGACAAAAAGCTGGGCGCAACCAAGTTGCGCCACAAGGCTGCCTCACAGTCTTATCAAAATTTGGTAAACAGTCTCCCTCACAAAATAGACGCCCTGGTAACCGATATCCGAAACTTACAGAAAAACTACAAGCTAATTACAGGGGCCTTGATCGTCCAGGCAGAGCAGTGGGCCCGGTCATCCTTAACCGCCTATGAGGTTGGTAAAGTAAATTTTAATACCACGATCAATGCTCAAATTCGTTTGCTTCACTTCGAACTTCAGTCAGAAAATTACTTGTTCAGCCTCTACAAAAAGCGCTCAGAACTCGAAGAGGTTTTGGGTACACCGCTTTTGTCTCAGAATCCTGATGACAATGTATCTCATTTGCATAAGGAAAAAGCATCATGAAAAAAAGTATAAAAAGATCCCTTCTTTTAGCAACCTTTGGATTTATCGGTGTTTTGACATTGCTCATCACCTGGAATGGTTTTGACAGGAGCCCCACCGGCGAATCGATTCTTACGGTTTCAAAAGCCTTGGCTGCGGAAAATGAACTCAAAGCAGGAATGATCGATCCCAAAACCGGCAAAAAAATCAAATACTGGGCCGCCCCCATGGACCCGACCTATATCCGGAACGAACCGGGAAAATCTCCCATGGGGATGGATCTGGTGCCGGTTTACGAGGAAGAAGGCGATGAGAAAGAACCGGCTTCGACCATCCGTATTGATCCGGTGACCATTCAAAATATGGGAGTTCGAATGGAACGGGTAAAACGCAAACCGTTGGTTAAAAACATTCGAACATTCGGTAACATTACCTACGATGAAAGACGGATCTATGCGGTCAATACCAAGTTTAACGGATGGATTGAAAAACTGTATGTGGATTTTATCGGTGAAACAGTGAAAAAAGGCCAACCTCTTTTCGATATTTACAGCCCCGAACTGGTAACAGCCCAGGAGGAATATCTTCTATCACTTCATCATAACGAAAGTTTAAAAGAAAGCCCTTACGCCAGCATCCGGGAAGGGGCCCAGCGGCTTTTGAATGCCTCCCGTACCCGCTTGAGGTACTGGGACTTGACCGAAAAGCAGATAAAAAAAGTTGAAAATACCGGTATTGTTCAAAAGACGCTGACCATATTTTCTCCGGCCAGCGGCGTGGTCATCAAAAAGATCGCCTTTCAGGGTCACGATGTAAAGGCAGGCGAACACCTGTATGAAATCGCCGATCTTTCAAAGGTGTGGGTGGATGTGGAAGTTTATGAGTATGAGTTTCCCTGGATTAAAAAAGGAATGCCTGCAGAGATGGAGCTTTCCTACGTCCCGGGTAAGATCTTTACCGGTAAAGTGCTGTATGTTTATCCGTTTCTTACAGCCAAGACCCGAACGGCCAGACTCAGATTGGAATTTCCAAATCCCGATTATCAGCTAAAGCCGGACATGTACGCCAATGTGAATCTGAAGACTGCCGTTTCCGAGGATAGTTTGGTTATTCCTCAGGAAGCGGTCATTGACAGCGGAGTTCGAAAGCTCGTTTTTGTGGCCCTTGGAAAGGGCAAATTTCAGCCTCGTGAAGTCAAGCTTGGTTTGGAAGGCAATGATCATGAATTTCAGGTATTGGAAGGCCTTAAGGAAAATGAACAGATCGTGATTTCCGCTCAGTTCATGCTCGATTCGGAAAGCCGTTTGCGCGAGGCTATTCAAAAGATGCTGGAAGTTCAGAAGCAGGGTGCGCCCACAACCGATACCCAACCCATGAAAATGGAAGATGATGATCTTGATATGACGGACATGAAAATGGAGGAAGACGATCTCGATATGTCAGATATGAAAATGGACGAGACGACTGAAACTTCGAAAGCGCATCAACACAAGTAAATGTATGGTTATTGGTATTCTTAAAATGATC
>JAOUGB010000165.1 GCA_029857875.1 Desulfobacteraceae bacterium
AAGTCCGATTTCCAACTGCCAAAACCCGTTTTAAAAGAACCGACCATCGCAAAAAAAAAAATAGCGCGACCGGAACGGAAACGTGTTGTAAAACCCCCACCCCAAAAAAAGGTTCGGATTCCGGTCCAAACGAAACACAAAGACATTCCAAGAAAAACACCGAATAAGCCTGAGCAAACTCTTGAAACTACTGAATCCCGATTTGAACCCGAACAGAAAGCGTCAAAAGCACTTTCGAAAGTAACCGAACAAAATGCCTTAGATCAGTCGCCGATTAATGTGATCCACGAAGCCAGGCCCATATATCGATCGAATCCCCCTCCAAAATATCCCAGAATTGCAAGAATCAGAGGATATCAGGGGAACGTTTTGCTGGATGTTTTAGTGAATGACGACGGTAAAGTGGATGATGTAAAAATCTTTAGATCGAGCGGCTATCCAATCCTGGACAGGGCCGCAAAATCGTCGGTAAAACAGTGGTTGTTCGAACCCGGCATGGTCGGAAAAGAAAAAGTGGATATGTGGGTCAGGGTGCCCATACGATTTGAATTAAAATAAGCACCATTCAATCTGTTGCCTCTTTACCCAACAGCTTTTCAAATTCGGCCCCGTCTGAGACAGGTTGTTATTTGAATTTCGCTATATCACTAAACGATTCGGGATATAAAAGCCGAGCAATTTCATAGACACCATCCAGTAATCTGAGTGTGGGGCGGGATACAATTTTTTCGTCTATGATGTATACGCGGTGCTCTTTTACCGCTTTGATAGCTCCAAAGCCGCTCTCTTTGGTGATGCGTTCAACGGTGGCACGGTTCATTGGACCTCGTTGTGCAAGATAAACATCTATTTTATTTGCATGCGAGAGAATACGCTCTTTTCCGTAGGCCGCAATGTTCGTTTCCCGTCTGGCCTGTGCATCGTCGGCGACATTTATGCCGCCTGCGCACTTTAAGGCAAAGATGGCAATGGACGATGGAGAGAATGTCTTCATCTTGCTGTGGATCGCTTCAAAGAAAACCTTCTTTCTTTTTGATGACGGGATGTCTTTTAAACATAAGTCGACCCTTTTAAGTCCGGCATGAAACGCTTTTATCATCTCATCTGCCTGACTTTTTCTCCCTGTCAGAATACCCAGTTTTTCCCAGTATGAATACATTTCGTCCACGGTCCTCGGTTGCAACGACACCACCGTTATTCCTGCTCTTTGAAGTTTTAAGACGAAGTTAATATATCCGTGAGCGATCATCGGTCTTATGAGAACCAAGTCCGGACATGCTGCAATAAATTTCTCTGCATCGTCGTGATAACTGAAAACAGGTTTCATTGTTGCCCGTGGAGGATATGATTCGTTTTTTGTAACGCCGATTATTTCCTTGTCAAGGCCAAGAGAAAACAGGTTTTCCGAATGGGCACCATACAGCGAAATTATCCTTTTAAAAGGGATTTCAACAACGATTCTATTACCGGACATGTCAATAAAACTTGTTATTTTATCGGATGCATCAAGGCCTGGCGCAAGAAGCAGAATTACTACAAACGCACTTAATAAAATTGTTTTCATGCCTGTATTCATCTCTTGTATACCACCTGTTTTGAATTGGAGTACCGGTCAAAATAGACTTTTGAATCGACTTCAAATACATCTTTTATATTCTGTTCATTCAAGGTATTATCTATTTCTCCTTCAGAAACTATGGTGCCATCTTTCATAAAAACAATATGGTCACAAAACGCCGCCGCCAGGTTCAGGTTATGTAATGCCGCAACGACGGTCCTCTTTTTCAGTTTCACACTTTCCGCCGCCATTTCCAGCGTCCTTAAGGTATGCTGGATATCCATATTGGATGTACCTTCATCCAATATCAGGACAGGTGTATCCTGAACAAGTGCCCGTGCAATTACGACCCTTTGCTTTTCTCCCCCACTTAGCTCAGTAACATATTTTTCCTTGAATTCGTCAATTTCCATCCTCTCCATTATTTCATCCCTAATACTTATGTCTTCGACCGAAGGAGAAGCAAATCTCGAAATATGGGGATGCCTGCCCATCATTACGATCTCCTTTACGGTGAATGGGAAATTAATATAAAAATCTTGGGGAACCAATGCGATTTCTTTCGCAAGCGTCCTTCTTTGGTATCTTTTGATATTGTGTCCCAAATATCTTATGGCTCCGGATGCGGGTCTCTTGTTTTTGATCAAAAGATCCAATAGCGTGGTTTTTCCACATCCATTGGGGCCTACGATGCCGTAAAATTTTCCGGAATCTATGTTCAAGGATAGATCGTTAAGAATCTGGGTTTTCCCATAATAAAAGAATAAATTCTTGACCTCAAACGCTCTTTTTTTATCCATAGGTTTTTACGATGCGCTTTTTTTTAAAAATATAACAGAAAAAGGGACCGCCGATCAGGGCTGTCAAAACGCCAATAGGTACTTCGGTGGGCAATACGGCTCTGGTTATTGTATCGGCACTCAAAAGCAATATCGCCCCAACAAGGGCGGATGCCGGGATCAACCTTCGGTTATCAGGCCCCACAATAAACCTCATTAAATGCGGAATGATGAGGCCGACAAAACCGATAATACCGGATACGGAAACACATACGGCTGTGATCATGGACGCGGTCACGAGAAGCGTCATTCTCACCCTGTTTGTTTCAATCCCCAGTGAATTTGCCGATCGATCACCCAAAGATATGATATTCAAATCACGCGCAAAGAACAGGCAAATCAAGATGCCTGTTGAGACAAACAAAAAGGTTAAAAATACATCCGCCCATGTTTTTGATCCGAAGCTGCCCATTAACCAGAAAATGATAATGGAAACCTGTTCGTCCGCCACATATTTTATAAAGCTTATTCCCGCGGAAAGAATCGCCGCAACAATAATCCCGGACAGGATCAGATTATTGGAAGACGTTTGACCTTCAAAAGAAGATAGCGAGATCACCGCAAACAGGGTCGCAACGGCACCGATAAAAGCAAACAAAGGCACAGAGTAAATCCCTAACAAAGTGATATCCAGAAGCAATGCAATAGATGCACCAAATGCGGCACCGGCAGAGATGCCTAAAGTATAAGGATCAGCCAGGGGATTAAGCAAGATCCCCTGGAAAACGACACCTGCAATGGACAGCCCGGCACCTACAATGGCGGACGTTAATATGCGTGGCAGCCTTACGTCCATAATAACATAAGGAAATACGCCGTCTATTCCTTGCAATAACTTGGGAATGCCGGTGATCTTGAAAAATATTACTTTTAAGACATGCGTCGGAGATATCTTAATATATCCCATTCCTGTTGAAAGGATAATGACCAAAAGCAGTAAAAAGATTAATAAAAGGGTTTGGAGACCCGGCAAGCCGCCAAGCCCGGTTTTTTTTATCATGATTTATAGCTCAATGTTGTTGTCTCTTGCGACATCTTTTATATGCTGAATAAAGATTTTTGCAACTTCAGGATTTTCACCGAGTCCCTGGATTGCGGTGATGACCTTGATCCCTTTTGCCTTGATAACTGCCTTCCAGGAATCATCTTCATCGCCGGCCATGTCGTTGTTGGCATGGTCGCCAGCAACGATCATTAAAGCTTTTAATACAACTTTTTTTATCCCGTCTTTAACTAATCCTGAGACAACATAATCGACGGATGGAAACCCCTCAACCACGCCTATATATACAGGTGTTTCAGGGTGCATTTTCCTTAAAGTTTCCTGAAATTCTATGTACGCACCGGTAGATAAATATTCATTTCCATGTCCCATATAAACCAGAGCCGCATTATTTTTTCTGGCCAGATCCACATCGGCCTTAACTGCTTTTGCAGCAGCCTCCAGATCCTCATGATAAGGGTATTTTTCCCCCTTTTTTCCGAACATTGGCCTTCCCAGAACTATTTTCCTGAAAGGTTTATGCCTGTCTTTAATCGTGGTAATGGAATCCAAGCTGTCCACAAAGGATTTCAGATCCAGATATTCCTCACCTTCAAAAACATGGGTGGGCTGTACAATGATTGTGGTATACCCCTCATCTTGCAGGTCAGCTATGGTGGCCAGAGGGGTTTTAACGTACAGGATCTCTCTGGGAATGTCTTTGTTTTCCTTCAGGAATTTCTCATCATTCTGCCGCTTATGCCAGATCTTCCTGATGATATTAGAGGTAAAAGCCTGTTTTACCTTCATCCCAGGGAAGGCATCCTGAACCTGCTTTTGAATATTTGTTATGGCTACCAGCGCTGAAGGATAACTCGTGCCAAAAGAGGCGAGAACAATCGCCTTCTTGCCCTCCTGAGGCCCCATTGCAAAAGAAGAAACAACCACTGTCAAAGACAATACCAATGTAATAATTACAAAACTTAATTTTTTCATATTTAATTCCTCCTTTTATTTTAGCAGTAAGATCCATCCTTATACTATAGCCTCAAAAATAATGGATATCAGCAGTCCACATAAATTGTGCTTTTGCTTTACATTCAAAGGGTTGATCTTTAAATTGAATAAACAATTTAAAACAGGTCCTCCGAGTGTAAAACAATCCGTCGTATGTGCACTCATTGGCTCTCTGAGACAAAGCAAAAAAAATCCCCGGACCGAATTGAATCGATCCGGGGATTTCCCTTTTTTATCCTTAAGATCCGAAGGCATACTCCGGTCCACGAAGCTTTATGCCTTTTAGTTCAGATAGGTCTTCTGACTCTCGGATCATCCTACTAACCGCGCCTTCCCATCCCGATTTTATCGGAACAGTGGCACTTTGCGGCGTTCGTCCACGATTACAGCGGCGGGCCCGTCCCCGACTTTAACGGGGTTCCCTATTAAGCTTAAAATAAGCGCCTGAACCAATTTTTTTGAAATTTACTGAATTGAGGAGTGTCAGTCAAGAAAAAAATATATTATGGCGTATGCAATCGATAAAAAACATTAGAACAGCTTGTTTGTTTTATTGATTGTCTTCATATATGTTCAAGAGCAGGAGAAGAATGGATTCAATCGGTTATATATTTTTGTGCATCTGGTGAGCTCGACCCGGAAAAATGCGACGCTTGTATCGACAACTTTAAGGCGACTCATTAAAATAAAAATAAGTATAAGCCTTCAATTTTTTTATGAAGATTTTTTCCGTCTTTTTAGAATATAACAAATTCATTCTTTTAAACTATTTTTGGGAGACAGTTTGATTTTTCCTTGACTTTCTTCTTTTGCTATATTTAAAAACAAAAAATGTAAGGTGCTCATTTTGAGCTTAATAGGGAATCCTGTGAGAACCGGGAGCGGTCCCGCCGCTGTAATCGGGTACGAACTCTGCAATATACCACTGTTTCGCTTAACGAGATGGGAAGGTGCAGGCAGTAGATTGATCCGAGAGCCAGAAGACCTGCCTTGACATGCGGCCATTACTCTGCGGCAAACAGCGGTTGTGGCATATAGAAGAGGCAAAGAAAACTGGGTGCAGCCCTTCAAACCAGTTAAGGTTTGAAGGGCTTTTTTATGGAGGTTATTTTATTAAAGGACTAATCATAGCAGGCACAAAGAGTGGATGCGGAAAAACCACGGTGACCCTTGGTATTATGGCGTCTTTGGTTAAACGCGGTTACAAGGTGTCTCCGTTTAAAGTCGGACCGGATTTTATTGATCCCGGTCATCATACCCGTGTCACCGGAATTTCATGCAGAAATCTTGACGGCTGGATGATGTCTAAATCATACAATGTGAATACCTTCTTTAAGTATGCCCGATCCGCTGACATTGCGGTTATCGAAGGCGTGATGGGGCTTTATGACGGATACGACGGAAAGAGCGAAGCCGGCTCCACCGCCCAGATAGCCAAATGGATCGGTCTTCCGATTCTTCTGATTGTTGATGCTCAAAGCATGGCACGAAGTGCGGCAGCCCTTGTTCAGGGGTTTGAACAGTTTGATCCGGATCTTTCATTTTTGGGAGTCCTTTTTAACAATTTAGGGAGTCAACGGCATCTGAAATATTTAAATGAAGCCCTTTCGGATCATGTCAAAATGCCTTGCCTTGGGGGTATTTTAAAAGATGAG
>JAOUGB010000166.1 GCA_029857875.1 Desulfobacteraceae bacterium
CACATACCTGCATAGCAAAGCTGGGATCTTGAGCTTAGATGAAGGTTTAATGGATTAATTAATGAGATAAAAGGATTAAAGATATGGAAAGATGCAGATTGGTATTTTCCGGATCAGGTGGACAAGGGGTGATTACGGCTGCCATCATACTTGCCGAAGCCGCTGTTCTCTATGAAAACCTGATCGCCGTGCAATCCCAGGTTTACGGCCCGGCAGCCAGAGGCGGTGCAACCCGTACCGACGTTATTATTTCCGAATCAACTATCAATTATCCCAAGGTAATCCAGCCCAATGTACTGGTCTGTCTGACCCAGGAAGCCTACAATCAATATTGTCCCATCATACGACCCGGCGGACTTCTGATTACAGACAGCCGTTTTGTGAAAATCCAGAGAAAGGTCGATGCACAGCAAAAAGAACTGCCCATGTACCGCAACGTTATGGAAAAGATCGGAAAACCCATTGTGTTCAACATTTGCATGCTGGGTGTGGTGATCGCATTGACAAAAATCGTTAAATCAGACTCCATCATGGAAGTACTTAAAGACCGGATTCCTGCCGGCTTTATAAAGATGAATCGTGACGCTCTGGATCTGGGAATGAAGATTGCAGCGGATAGTGAAACCTGATAATCTGCGTTGATGCTTCAGAACTCGCCATGTTTGATTTCCGATTCCCAGCCCGCAGGGCTATACATCCACATCCCTTTTTGCCTTAGAAAATGTCCCTACTGTGATTTTTATTCCATAACAGACTTGTCGCTTCAGACGGCATTTCTGGATGCCTTGGCATCCGAGATGAACATGACCCGTGAACTCGACAACGAATTTGATACCCTGTATATCGGCGGCGGCACCCCATCAGTCCTGGATATAAAACCCGTCGACAACATTATCAAAACCGCCCATCAATGCTTTAACATTCTTTCCAACGCTGAAATTACCCTGGAAGTCAATCCCGGTACGGTGACCCTGGAGCAGTTGAAGGGTTACCGGCGAACCGGCGTCAACCGAATAAACATGGGAGTCCAGTCTTTCAATTCCGCGAATCTTGACTTTCTCGAACGAATCCATTCAGCCAAAGAGGCCCAAATGGCGCTAAAATGGGCACAAAAGTCCGGATATGAGAACATCGGGCTCGATCTGATATACGGAATTCCCGGCCAGACAACATCATCATGGCTGAAGGATTTACACTCGGCAGTAGAGTTTCACCCCCAACACCTTTCCTGTTACATGCTCTCTTTTGAACCGGGCACGCCGATGCACAAAGATCTGCAAAACAGAGTCTTCAACCCCCTCCCCGAATATCTGGTCTGCGAGTTCTTTGAGACCACCCAGTCGTTTTTAAACGCGAACGGTTATGTTCAGTATGAAATATCAAACTTTGCCCTTGAAGTTATCGACCAGTCGGGCATTAAAAGCACTCAATCCAACATATCGCGGCATAACATGAAATACTGGAATTGTTTTCCATATATCGGGCTTGGACCGTCAGCCCATTCATTTATTGAGCCACAACGTTTTTGGAATCATTCAAATGTGAAAAAATATATTCAGGAACTGTCGACAGGCAGGCTTCCACGGGCAGGGAAAGAATCGTTAAGTCAAGAACAGCTTATGATAGAGGCGGTTTATTTGGGACTGAGGCAGGCAAAAGGGATTGTGGTTGATGCATTTAACAAAAAGTTTGGTGTAAACTTTAAAGCCATGTTCACCGGTGTTATCACCGATCTTGAGGAAAAAGGGCTGGTAAAGATGTCTCAAAACCGCTGTGCCCTGACCTCTAAGGGGATGCTGTATCTGGACAGCATCGCTGTCATGTTCATTTAAAATGCCTAAAGTTTGAAATGCTCTAAAGTGCCTAAATTTGTTGAGTCGCTCCGCTCCGCTGATTTTATATCATTGGCAAAATTCCTTAATTTCAGCTCACTTTAGATCACTTTCAACTTTAGCTCACTTCACTTTTACGTGGAGAGCGTCTTGATTAACACGCCGATATAGAATCTGGCGTGGCTCAAGGGTGCGGCCATGTTCGCCCGATGATTGGCCAGGACACCGTTAAGCGGGCTGTTGGTAATGACCCATGGATCGACTTCAGAAGCGTGATGGCACGATTCAATGGCGTGATGGAGAACTTCAATCCCACGCCGGGATTCTATGGTCACCATAAAATCTTCCATAATCGCCGCGAGAATGGTCCCCATGGCACTGGCAACACCCTGGGCATAAAAAAAGTAATCGTCAGCCTTGAAAAAACTCACCGGACTTCCGTCATCTTCATGGGTTTTGACCAGGTTTTCTTCACAGCTTCCCAACAGATCTTCATACGCCATCAGAAGCGGGATTAGGTTGTCGGTTCGGGTGTGAAAGTTGGCTTCCCCTTTTTCGAGTTTTTTCTTGTATATCGTGAGTTCTTTCAGACTGGCGTTGTATTTGGATTCCGGAGACGGAAACCAGTATTTACGGGCTTTAATCATCAACCAGTTCATGGCGTTTTCAAGATTCTCGTCAAAAGAAGCGGTCGCACCTGTGCGGGATATGCGTTCGGTGAGGGCAACGACGGTGCGTCGAGTGACCTCAAGGACCCCTAACTGAAAATTATTTACGTTATCCGTGAAATCCAGAATGTCATTGGAACGCCACCCCCAGAATCTCTCATTTAGTTCATAATCAAGGGGTGCTATGGTGGCCTCGACAAACGCCACACCTTTGGCTCTGGGTTTGGTTTCTGCTGCTTTTTGAACACCGTGGGCCGGCGTTTCGCCGTGTTCGGTTGTCGTTTTTTTGTGAGTGGTGGGCAAGGGATGTTCAGGTTTTTTCTCAACTGTCTCGTGGGTGGGGGTCGGCGCCTTGTGCGTTGGGGCCGCTGCCTGGTGCGCAGGGGCTTGCGCCTCATGTGCTGGAGCCGGCGTCTCGTGAACCGGAGCCGGAGTATGACTCGGGGTTTTTACGATATCCTGTTCTGCCAGATGAAGCACTTGATTCGCATTGATCACTCCCACGAGTTTGTTGGTCTTGTCGATCACCGGAACCGATGGTAAGTGGTGCTGATCAATCAGTGCTTTCACACGTTCCATGTCCAGGCTGGTATTGACTGTATGTATATCGGTGGTCATAAAATCTTCGAGCATGGTTTCAGGGGATGCAAACAACAATTTATTCAGGGTAATGACACCCATAAGCGTTTCATGCTCATCAACCACAAACATTTGGGTCGGCTGCTTTATCTCCTGATGTGTTCCTTTGAGAAATTCTACGGCTTCCTTGGCGGTTAGATCCTTGTTTAAAGCGATAAAATCCGTTGTCATGATATCGCCGGCCGTATCCTTTTCGGATTCTTTAGGACCGGCTGTCGTTTCATGGCTTTTGTCTTCCGGCAACGTGTGTGCCGGCGCTTTTTCAATGGCCTTGTGCAAGGTTTCCGGTTGCGGGCTGTTCTTGGAAGATTCAGGGACAACATGGCTCTCAGATTTCTTGGCCGTTTGAACTCCGGCAGGCTTTTCAAAATACCCAATAACGACGCCAACGACCCATATGGCGACCACCCCAAGCAGGGTGAATAAAATGATTCGCTTGGCAGCAAATCTTTTGAATTCAGTTTCATGAATTTGATCTTTTTCGCCGTTGTTAGGATTTCCCATAATATCTCCGTTTAGGCAATTGATCCGCCACAGAACTCTGGCGGACAAGTCCGCCACAGAACTTTAGCGGATTTAGTTCAATTTAGATATGTTGTAAACTTTCCTGATTTATCTATACTATGCTAATTGACATCGCGTACAAAACTCAAGCAAAATATTGCATCATCTGTTTCTCAGTTTGCGAATATCCCCGATACGGATGGTGACATTCTGAGCATCAAAATATTCGATCAACGGTATCAAATACTTTCGTGAAACCCCGGTCATTTCCTTAAACTGCGGTGTGGAAATTTCACCATGGTTTTTAAGAAAATCAACCAGTCTTTTCTGCAAATCTTTGACAGCCTGTGCGTCAAAATAAAGATCTTCTTTGGCCTTAACAATCATTCCTTCATCCATCAAAAGCATGAGCACATCTTTGGCCAGGGATGTTTCAATATCAAAGGATTTTTTGAGTTCTTTGAAATAAGGGGGTGTCAGCCCGTTGTTAAGATAGGCATTCAGAATTTTCTTTTTGATATCTGCCTGATCCACGCCCAGGGACACTTTATATGAAGCCATTCGGACCACATTGTCCTCGCTGACGACGGCTTTGTCCTTTATCATCTGATTCAGCATCAAATTAAAGGGCCGTGTGCCCAAAGCAGCAGGAAATTTGGATTTGAGCTCTTCTTTGGACATACCGGTTTTTAGAGGATTGGCCTTGTGATAGTTATTAAGATAACCGAATGTTTCTGTTTTGAATGTATCAAAGCTTTTACGGTGAATGTATGTCTGGTTTTCTCTGTCCGCCAAAATGATTGTTTGTTTTGACAACAGGTCCTGAATCATTTTCTGGAGCTGTTTTTCATGCAAGCTGGTCATTATTTTAAGATCGGAATAGGTCACCCCCTGATAGCCGGACTCGGCCACATGATAGGAAATGATCTCTTCGGGCTCGTGATCCATCAACCCTGTTAATCCTTCAATCACATCGGATTTAAACCGCTTGTGCTTTTGCGGAATCGGGTTGATAACGTTCCCGCCGCCGATGGTTCGTACCGGGGAATAGCTTCGAATGACAAAGCGGTCATCTTTTATAACCGCCACCGGCGAATCGACTCTCATCTGGGCAATGGCGGTGTCACCGGGCAAAAGCTCCTCTCTGTCAATCAGGATAATGATACCGAGCACTTCGCTGGTCCCGGTATGGAACCTGACCCGCGCACGGTTTTTAATCGGTTTTTTATTGCTGTTCAGGTAGTGAAACGATACATCGACCATATAACTCGGCTTTAATGCACCCGGGTTCGACAATACATCACCGCGATTGACCACAGCCTTCTCAAGCCCCTGAAAGTTAATGGCGGTTCGCATACCGTTCTCAGCCATGGTAACACTCTGGTTGTGAACCTGGATACCCCGGACCTTTGAAGTAATACCCGAGGGATACAGCATAACGGTATCACCCACCTGTACATGACCTGAGATCAAAGTCCCCGTAATCACGGTGCCGAAACCCTTCATGGTAAAAACACGGTCCACCGGAAGTCGAAACAGGCTGGAAGGCGTTCGGCTGGGCAACCGGGCACTCAGCTCGTCCAAAGTTTTGATGAATTCCGGTATGCCGTCACCGGTCATGGACGAAACCGGTACAATGGGAGCCTTTTCTAAAAATGTCCCTTTAACAAAATCCCCGACATCCTCGATGACCAGCTCGCGCCATTCTTCATCCACGAGATCGGTTTTGGTCAAAACAACAAGTCCGTGCTTGATCCCAAGCAACGTGCAGATTTCCATGTGTTCCCGGGTTTGAGGCATCACGCCTTCGTCCGCGGCAATCACCATGGCAACGATATCGATACCGGTGGCGCCGGCCACCATGTTTTTTACAAATTTTTCATGACCCGGCACATCGACAATGCCGAGATGTTGCCCGCTGGGGAGATCCAGAAACGCAAATCCGAGTTCAATAGTAATGCCGCGACGTTTTTCTTCCTTTAACCGGTCTGTATTGATGCCGGTCAGCGCCTTGATCAGCGCCGTCTTACCGTGGTCGATGTGTCCGGCAGTCCCGAGGATGATTTGTTTCAATTGAAACTCACTCCTATATTAATATCTTAAACACTCAGCGCAGCTGATACTCCGCACGATGCCATGCGGTCATGTGGGTGTATATTCACCGCCCGCTTTATCTGCCTTCGGCAGATTCGCTAAAGACGCAGAGAACGCGGAGATAAATCCTTTTTCCCTTTGCCGCTGAGACGCCGGCAAAGGGAAAGGGAAAGGGTCAGCCACGTTTTGGCAAGATTCAAACCTTCAATGCATCTATAAAGGTTCAAAAATGCTGTATGTTATAAAGTTATGCCTCTTTATTTTCCGCCCTCTCAGTGGAAAATAAAGA
>JAOUGB010000167.1 GCA_029857875.1 Desulfobacteraceae bacterium
TGTCTCCAATTGTTCGGTCAACAATTGCTTGAAAAAATAAATGTCCTCATCTTTCATGAAACTCTTCCTTCATCCTTATTTCATTGGGAAATTTGAGTGTCTCCAAGTCTTTTCTGAATATGAATATCTAATAAAAATGGACTAAATAATGCAATAACTTTGCCAAATCCAACTATCCGGCTTTTGATTCTCTTGATTTCCGATGACTCGAAAAGTCGCTTATAAGAATTCTTAATGTCGCTCAGCGCTAATCCAAAGTAATATGTAAACTTAAAGTTCGTTATTGGAATTCAGATGAAGTGCGCATGGTCTAATATTTGCGGATTATGTTTAGGTAGAATGTCTTCATCATTTATTTTAACTCAAGGCGAGTTCGGAATATTCAGCTCCGAGTTTGCAAAAAATAAGAACTCGCCGTTCTCATTTTGTATCAAAACGGGCATTATGCTTGTCATAAAACGCAAAAAATAAGTTTAAACATTATTATTAAAATGTTTATGCTGTTTTGAGAAAGAGAATCAACTTATTGAAATAAATAGTAATATGGTTTTTTATTAATTTTATTAAACGCCGGTAAAATAAGAATTTGGCATGTTCGTTGCTTTTTAGGTTGTAAATCAAATTTACTTAATGAGGCAGATAACATCCTTTTCGTGAGGATATAATCGTGAAATCAAAAGGCATGCATCAACAAACGGTCAGTGGTATTTTAATCCCTGAAAAATGGGATGATAAAAACAATGTCATTGGTGTTTCAATACAGGCTTTTGATGAAAATG
Organism: Desulfobacteraceae bacterium; assembly: GCA_029857875.1. Lineage (GTDB taxonomy): Bacteria > Desulfobacterota > Desulfobacteria > Desulfobacterales > UBA11574 > UBA11574. The sequence goes on from JAOUGB010000167.1 coordinate 780, forward strand.
AGTATATCGTTAAAAGTTGCCTGGACGAAAAAGACTTGTTTGATTTTATCAAGAAAAAGGTAAGGGTTGCCGGCAAGGTGTTTGAGCGAACGGATGGAAAGTTCAATATCGAAGTCGATCACTTCGAAGTGATGGACAATTAAGATAACTTTTTAAAGAAAAGAATTTAAAAAGAATTGATTATGGGAAATATGGTCATTACTTGCATCCAATGCGAGAAAGATTTCGAATTTACGGCTGAAGAACAGGAAAAATTAAAGAGGAGAGGATTTGATGCCCCCCTGCGTTGCCCTCAGTGCCGCAAGCATAAATCACGAAATCTCCAACACGAGGAAAATAGGAAGTTTAAGAGTAAAAAAAAACATTATCGGATGAAATTCGATGAAGATTATGATTGAATGCTGCTATTTTTATTTGCTCAGACTTATCAATTGTTGGCGAGTTATAGAATGAATAGGAGCGGGAACGTCAACACTTCATTGATATATTAGATAGGCAAAAAAAATATTCCTTCGAAAGTCGCTTGACATATAAAAAGTTCCGCTCCACCAATCCTTTCACCTTCCAATATCATAGCCCTAAAGATAATCTCATGGGCAGTTAACTTCAATAAACATTGACGGATGTGCCACAACGTGCCATAATTGCGTATAATTGCGATAAATTCTTGTATTGATAAAATTGAAAAACCTGTTTTCTGGGTTTCAGAACAAAGACATTACTTTTTTAGGGAGGTTGTATGGAGAAAAAAATAAAAGCAGATGGCAAAACCGTTAAAAAGGAGACCATGTTGCTGGTCGCTTCCATTGCCCTGGTGGTTGGTTTTATAGGGGGAGTCGTTTTCGGTGTTTATAAAACAGGATCAGACAAACCGATTCAGAAATCGATGATTTCGCAACCGGCTGAAAAAGATCAGGGTGTTTCAGTTGAAAGTGCGGCTCAAATTTTTCAACTTGAAAAAATGACAAAAGAGAACCCTGATGATGTTGGGGCATGGACAAGTTTGGGGAATCTGTATTTTGATACCGGCAACCATCAAAAAGCGATCACGGCATATACCAGATCACTGGCGTTGAACCCGAACAATGCCAGCGTGATGACCGACCTGGGTGTCATGTACCGCCGATCCGGTCAACCGAATAAAGCCATTGAATCGTTTGATAAGGCAGCGAAAATAGATCCCAAACAGGAGACGGCACTTTTTAATAAAGGGATCGTGCTCATGCATGACTTAAATGATCTTGATGGTGCCATTCAGGCATGGCAAGAACTCGTTAAAAGGAATCCTGCTGCAACATCTCCAACCGGACAACCCGTCAAAGATTTGATTGAAAGAATGAAGGAAAGCAAAAAGCAGTGATGATTGGTTAAATATTTTGTTATAAAAAGCACTAAATGTACGAATAAGCGCTTAACTGCTAATCAGTTTAATTGCCCAATGAATATAAGGGAATTCAGCATGTTCATGATGAGAAAAATTGTTTTTTTATTAATTTTTTGCCTGCCCGTAACGGGTTGGAGTGCAAATATGAAATACACGCTTGATGTGCAAGTAAACACTGCCGACCAAAAAATCACCGGGATTGCCCGCTTGAAAACGGATGCCGATATCAAGCTTGATTTTTCCGTTCAGAATTTGAAGGTATTGAACTTGGATGGCGGCGACATCGCCAAGGCAACCGGTGATGTTCTTCACCTTTCATTGCAAAGCGGCAAGGAAATCAAGATTCGCTATGAAGCCTTGATAAACGAAAGCCGGATTAACTTTATCGATAAAGATCATGTAGTTTTAACATCCGGCTGGTATCCACAGCCCAATGATCTGGCTGAGTATACGCTTTCCGTGACCTTGCCGGAAAATTTTATTGCCATATCTGAATCCGAATCTGTAACCATTCAGAAACAGGGCAGAGCAAAAACCTTTGTGTTTGAGTTCAATCATCCCCTGGACAGTTTGCACCTGGCTGCTTCAAACCGCTATGTTCAAAAAAAAGATCGATATAAAAACGTCGATATTGAAGCGTATTTTTTTAAAGAGGACGCCCATCTTGCAGATGCTTATCTTGCCCATACAAAAACATATCTGGCCATGTACGAGAAGATGCTCACCCCCTACCCATACCGTCGTTTTGCCATTGTAGAAAATATATTGCCCACAGGGAACTCAATGCCTACGTATACATTGCTGGGCAATCAGGTGGTGCGTTTGCCGTTTATTGTCAAGACCTCTCTGGGACATGAAGTTTTACATCAATGGTTCGGCAATTTCGTCTACATCGATTTTGTGTCCGGCAACTGGGCGGAAGGACTAACAACCTATCTCTCCGATCATTACTATGCCGCTCTGGAAGGGAAAGATACTGCCTATCGAAAACAGATCCTGGTGGATTACAATGCTTATGTCCATGGGGACAATGCCATGCCATTGAGCGATTTTACAAGCCGAAGCAACAAGGCCCAAAGTGTTATCGGCTATGGGAAAGGAGCCATGCTGTTTCACGGGCTGCATAGGCTTTATGGTGATGAAACCTTTTATGCTGCTCTTAAAGATTTTATTCGACAGAATCCTTTCCGCCAGGCGTCCTGGCTTGACATCCAGCACGCTTTTGAAAGAGCGACCGGGGATAAGCTGTATACCTATTTCGGGGATTGGCTGACCCGAAAAAATATTCCTCGTGTTGATGTGGAAAATACCAAGTTGTATGTGGCGCAGGGAAAACTAAAGCTGGATTTTGACCTTTTGCAGCAGGGTGAGTCCTATCCTCTGAACATCCCTATTACCTTTTATGCCGGTAAACACAAAGATACACAATGGGTTGAGGTGAAAAATTCAAAAGAAAGCATATCGCTATCCCTTGATGAACCGCCCAATAATGTCGTTATGGACGAAAATTACGCGCTGATGCGGCACTTAGCTCCTGAAGAAACGCCTCCGGTTTTGGCCGGCATCATGGGCAAGGAGAAGCTGATTGCCGTGATCTCATCCATGAAACGGTCAACATACCAACCGCTGATTAATGCTCTGGAAGTTAAAACGATTGAGTATGTAACACCGGATAATATTACATTTGATCAGATTCAAAAAAATTCGTTGCTTATTGCCGGATATGACAATCCTGTTGTGAACATGCTTTTTGGGAAACAGACGGTTTCGGAAGACGGATTGAATGTAAAAGTGTATAAAAATCCGTATAATGCATCGGAACGTGTTGCATTGTTACATGTTGCCGACAAACAGCAGGCACAGGCGGTTCAGTATAAAATATCGCACTATGGAAAATATACCGAGCTTGCCTTTAAAGACGGCCAAAACACCTTCAAAGCGATTGCCGAATCAGAAAACGGCATTAAAATGTTATCCCGTCCGGAAGTCCGGGCGCTTAAGCCTGATGCGCTTGTAACAATAGACGATATTATCCCCCAGCTTACGGTTTCGCGTATTATTTATGTTGGAGAAACCCACGACCAATTTGCTCACCATATGAACCAGTTGAAGGTGATCAAAAAAATCCACGACGCCGGATATAAACTGGCTGTGGGTATGGAAATGTTCCAAAAGCCTTATCAACAGGCGGTGGATGACTACATGGCCGGACGGATTGATGAGTTTACATTTTTAAAAAAGACCGAATATTTCAGCAGATGGAGATACGATTACAATTTGTATAAACCGATTATCGATTATCTCAAACAACAGCGCATCCCGCTTGTTGCCTTAAATATTCAGGGAGATCTCACCCGCAAAGTTGCAAGGGAAGGGATGTACGATCTGCCTGACAAACAAAAAAAACAGTTGCCTTCTGACATGAATTTTTCAAATGAAACGTATCGGAAGGATTTGAACCAAGTGTTTGTTGTGCACAATAAACAAGAAAACCTTCAGGACTTCAACTATTTTTTACAGGCTCAAATGGTATGGGACGAAGGCATGGCCGAGTCCGCGCATCGGTTTTTAGCAAACCATCCCGAACATAAAATGGTAATCCTGGCGGGAAATGGTCATGTCAGGCATAAATATGGAATTCCGGACCGACTCTATCGGCGTAACCATGAACCGTTCACCGTTGTTGTTCAGGATGAAGAGATTGAAGACGGTGTGGCGGATTATGTTCTTTTAACCACAAAACTCAACGGGAAAGCGTCGCCCAAACTGGGTGTAATGGTCGAAGAAAAAGATCAGGGTCTGGTGATCATGGGTGTGAGTCAAAATGGTCCAGCCCAGAAAGCCGAACTTCAAAAAGGTGATGTTATCGAGATGTTTGCAGAACGACCCATACAATCATTGGAAGACCTGAAACTTACCCTGTTTTACGGCAACATTGGAAGTACAGTCAAGATCAAGGTTAAACGGGCGGATAAGACGATTGATAAAGAAATCGAACTGTTTGATTTTGAACGATTTCCACATTAACTATAGATTAAAGCTTTTTGATGTTTTTACGCTAAAACATGGATTTCAAAACTTCGCAAGACCGGCAAAGCTTCATTTTTTCTTTCCAGGTTTTGTGAATATTACCGTCACAAATTGTACCACTGATAAACCAGCAAAGATCGCCGGTCTGGAACTCCCATGCCGGACAGATTTCTTTCTTCTCAGTAGGACACGCTTTTCTATCCCAGCAGGGCATTCTGTCATGGATATTTCTTTTTAATCTTGAAAGCAGAAAAAAAATCTGACGTTCCACATGGGCAGGTACGGATCGCCATCCCTGTTCATAGCTGTGAACAGCTTTGATGGATACACCAAGGAGCTGTGCCATTTGGCGCTGTGTTTTTTCTAATTTTTTTCTGAACTTCTTAAATTCTTTACTGGTCATGCTGAGTCCTTGGCAGCTGGGTATGCAGTTGTATTAATAAGGGTTAAAGAAAATGACCACAATTTGTGATTAACAGTATTACTATGTGGTATTTTATGTCAAGTATTTTTTAAAGCGAAATCCTTATCAAGAAATGATTACTTGAGAATTAAAAAGGCGGTTCATCTCAAAGACGAACCGCCCCAAGCCATAAAGAGGAGGGAGAATGAAGGATTTTGGCTTATATTGTAAAGTATCATCCCGGAGCAGGGATTGTCAAGAAAAAAGTACTACATAGTGGTAATTTAATGGTTGGGAACATATCCTAGCCAACAGTCATGTTTCCATAAATAACATGTCGGATAGAAAACTTAGGAAAACGCATATGGATTGATGAATTTTAAGACGAAAGAAATGCATTACAGTGATAGGATTAACAG
>JAOUGB010000168.1 GCA_029857875.1 Desulfobacteraceae bacterium
TTTTGCGGTTTCGCCGGGCTTCCGAGATAAAGTCTGTGTTTCCGGAAACGACAGAACCCACCGGTGCCGCCAATCCTTTGCTCAAACAAATGCTGACGGAATCGGCTTCAGCAACAAGATCCCCGGCATCCACACCAAGGGCGGTTGCCGAATTAAAAAGCCGGGCGCCGTCTACATGTAATTTCAACCCATAACGACGGGCTAATTCTGCTACAGAATGCATATAGCCGACATCCAGCGGGCTGCCGTTGCACCGGTTATGGGTATTCTCCAAGACAATGAGTTTTGTTCTGGGGAAGTGGACGTTGTCCGGACGAATGGCGGCTTCTATATCAGTCAATGCCATTGTGCCGTCCGGCTTATTTTCCAGGCTGCGGGGGTGTATACCGCCCAGTGCTGCGGAACCTCCCTGTTCGTAAACGAACATATGGGACTGATCACCAAGTATCATTTCATTGCCCCTGCCGCAGTGTGTAAGCTGGCTCACCAGGTTTGCCATGGTTCCGCTGGCTACAAACAACGCCGCTTCTTTCCCCAGCTGTTTGGCAACCATTTCTTCCAGGCGGTTCACCGTGGGATCTTCACCAAAAACATCGTCTCCAACTTTTGCCTCGGACATGGCCTGACGCATGGTGGGAGTCGGCTGCGTAATGGTGTCCGATCGCATGTCAACAATACGCATTTCTTATCTCCTTTAAATTTGAATGTCCTACACAATTTTATGATTTTTTCAGTTAAATTTTCAAGGCATATTCTTGACTATTTCTCAAAGTTAAAGTTAATAAATGATATTCAATGTGTTGTATAAAATTTAACGTTTCGAAATTTCGACAACTCAATAAAAATATAAGATATTTTTGATGCTTGAACGCTTGCCTCGAATATGGAATGATGGAATGGTGGAATACTGGAAGGTTGGTTTTTAAAAGGACATCATCCATTTTCAATTTTATCGGCGACACAAATTTTGCTATTAACCCAACAATTGCATTATCCCAGAACCCATTATTCCATCATTCAAATCGGGGCGAGGCCCCTAACTTGTTTGTAGAAGGTTTAAAGGAGAAATTGACCATGGCCAAACTGTTATGGAAACCATCCGAGGAAAGAATCCAAAGCACCAATATGTATCGATTCATGAATTTTGTGAATGCCAAGTTCGATCAAAATTTCTCTGAATATAATCCCCTATACCAATGGTCCATAGATAATATTCCGGATTTCTGGGCGGCAACATGGGAGTTTGTAAAAATAAATGCATCAAAGCCTTATGATCAGATCATTGACGACGTAAAAAAAATGCCGGGCGCCCAATGGTTTTCCGGATCGCGACTCAATTTTACCGAAAATCTTCTGCGATTCAGAGACGATCAGACAGCGCTCGTCTTTCGAGGAGAAGATCGGGTGGCCAGACAAATGACGTATGTCGAGCTGTACGATGAGACAGCGCGAGTGGCCAAATCTTTAAAAACAGCCGGTGTTCAGGCCGGCGATCGGGTGGTCGGCTTTATGCCCAACATGCCGGAAACCATTATTGCCATGCTGGCTGCTGCCAGTATCGGTGCCGCCTGGTCATCCTGCTCTCCGGATTTTGGAACAAAGGGGGTGCTGGATCGATTCGGCCAGATCGAACCCAAGGTTTTGTTTACGGCAGACGGATATTTTTTCAAAGGAACACACTTTGACAGCCTGGAAAAGATTTCAAATATCGTCAAAGAGATTCCTTCCATTGAAAAAGTGGTGGTGGTGCCGTACACTCAAAAAAAACCGGATATCAAAGGGTTATCGAATGGTGTTCATTACAAGGATTTTCGGTCTTCAGAATCTGATCTAAACATCGAGTTCGCACAACTCCCGTTTGACCATCCCCTTTACATCATGTATTCGTCGGGTACCACCGGGCTTCCCAAATGTATGGTTCAGAGTGCTGGAGGGATTCTCATTCACCATTTAAAAGAACTCGTTCTTCACACGGATTTAAAAAGAGAGGATACGATCTTTTATTTCACCACGTGCAGTTGGATGATGTGGAACTGGCTGGTCAGTTCTCTGGCCGTGGGTGCCACATTGGTTCTTTTTGACGGCAATCCCTTTCATCCGGATCCCGGAGCCCTCTGGAAGATCGCTCAGGACGAAAAAATATCGATATTCGGAACCAGCGCCGGATACATTGCCGCACTGCAAAATGCCGGAGTAACGCCCGGGAAGACCTACGACCTCACGCCGCTTAAGGCGGTGCTTTCAACAGGATCACCGCTTTCCATCGAAGGGTTTGACTACATTTACAGGGAAGTCAAAGCAGACCTTCAATTGGCCTCGATTTCCGGAGGTACAGATTTAAATGGATGTTTCGCCTTGGGGAATCCAATAGGGCAGGTATATGCCGGCGAGCTTCAATGCCGGGGGCTGGCCATGAAGGTCGAGGCTTTTGATGAGAACGGAAAATCGGTTATCAATCAGCAGGGCGAACTGGTATGTTCGGCGCCTTTTCCGTCCATGCCCATCTATTTCTGGAATGATCCGGACAACCAAAAATATCACGATGCATATTTTGATGTTTATCCCAATGTCTGGCGGCATGGGGATTATATTCTGATCACAGAGAGCGGCGGTGTCGTTATTTACGGCCGGTCGGATGCTACCCTGAATCCCGGTGGTGTGCGCATCGGCACCGCCGAGATCTATCGCCAGGTGGACCTTTTAGAGGAGATCGAAGACTGTGTCGTGGTGGGGCAGAATTGGAAAAATGATGTTCGGGTGATTCTGTTTGTCAAAATGGCCGAAGGATACGAGGTGACCCAGGAGATTATCAATAAAATAAAAACCACCCTTCGAGCCAACGCCTCTCCAAGGCATGTGCCCGCTGTTATTGTTTCGGTTCCGGATATTCCCTATACCCATAATATGAAAAAGGTGGAACTGGCGGTTAATAAGGTCATTCACAACCGGCCGGTGCTCAACAAAGACTCGCTGAAAAACCCGGAATCGCTGGATTATTTTGTGAATTTAAAAGAGCTTCAGGCTTGATTAATCCAAACCATACTTATCACTGTTGACATTTACCATTAATGCAAAATCCGTAATAACCGCATTCGGAATCATCGCTACACTTCTGTGGCTCTGTTGCTTCTTCTTTAGTCTCTTCTTCAACAGACAGCCTTGCTTCCATTCCGTAGCGTATTTGTTTTGCTATTCTGTTGTTTACCCTGACCTTGGCCAATGACTCTGAAGCCTGCTCAATTCTGCCGCAAGTGATTGCCTCGTCTGAATCTGAAGAAGAATAAAAACATACCCTAGCTCCCATTACAAATCCGTCAGCGATGCTGCCGTTAATGAAGATGTATTTTCTGCTTGAATGAATTCTCGTAACCTGTGCGGCCATGGAAATGCTTTCAAAAAATGTCGCAGAAATCACCATAATTGCCATTATGAAAAGTAATACTTTGGTTTTTTGCATAACATTCACCTTTTAAGATGTATCTTGTTGATTTTAGTTCATACATTTTGCACGTAAAGGGGTGAAAAAGTAAAAAAATAATATCAAGAAAGTATGATTTGGTAAAGGTTTTAATTCAAATTACGTAATTGCCGGAAAAAATCGATGCTAAAAACCAACGCACTGCATATATGTATGACGATGCCGGAAATCTGGTGTCGAAAATCGACGCCAAGAGCCAGAAGACCGGGTATTTCTATGACGCCGCCGGACGGTTGATGGATATCATGTATTTTAATCCTGGTGATCCTGTCAATCCTGTTCTTTCAAACCAACCAAAAAGTGAGACGATACCTTATTTGCTTCCTCATCTTTTTACAAACCCTAACTCATTGAACTTATACTCTTATGTTTCATCTAATCCTACTGCTTGGATTGATCCACACGGGGTGAAAATACTGAATTCCAGATGTCTTAATAAGCCTGATCCCTGGCCGCCTGAATCTTGTCCGCCACCAGAATGGTTTGATTATAACTCACACTATTGCTGCGAACAAAGATGCTGGGTATTTTGGAAACTAAATAAATGGTATCACTGGATTTCACCTGTCGGCCTTTCCATTGGTGTTGGGAATTATATGGGATGTTTTGTTATTTGTAACTTTAACCACATGGCATCTTTGAAATAGTTAGCCAATAGTCACTCCCCGGTTGTTGTCAATTTTGCGAATAAGCTTGACAAAGACTTCTGTAACCTATATTGTCCGCCCAATAATAGTGTTCCTGGTTGTCAATCAAAAAATATACGTAAGCCCCGGAATAACTCCGGGGCTTTTTTTATTGGAACACAGAAAGAAGGTATATATTGAACTTTGAAGCATTTAATTTTCATCCCACTGTTGCGGCCGGCGTTTTAGAAGCGGGTTATGTAATCCCGACCCCGATTCAGGCTCAGGCAATTCCGCCGATCCTGAAGGGCTGCGATGTGATGGGGTTGGCCCAAACCGGCACCGGCAAAACGGCGGCATTCGTCCTGCCGATCTTGAATCGTCTGGTGGGGAACAGATGCGGTTGCCTCCGCGCACTGATCATGGCTCCCACCCGGGAACTGGCCGAACAGCTTCACCAGGCTATCGAAATCCTGGGTCGCAAAACCCGCCTTAAAAGCGTTGCGGTTTACGGTGGCATGGGTATTAACTCACAGATTCAGAAACTGAAGCGTGCCGATATTGTCGTTGCATGCCCCGGCAGGCTTCTCGACCATATCGGTCGTCATACCGTCGATTTCTCCCAACTGGAAGTGCTGGTAATAGACGAAGCTGACCAGTTGTTCGATATGGGTTTTATCCCCGATATCAGAAAAATTTTGACGTATCTTCCACAAGCGCGCCAGGCGCTGTTTTTCTCGGCTACCATGCCTACCGAAATACGACGCCTGGCCAAGGACATCCTGCGAAATCCAGTCACTGTCCAGATAGGAACGATCGCGCCTGCGGACACTGTCAGCCATGCGCTCTACCCGGTCGCCCAGCATTTAAAAACGGCACTTTTGTTAAATCTGTTGGGTACCACACCTATCAGGTCGGTTCTGGTCTTCACTCGAACCAAACACCGAGCCAAGAACCTGGGGAAGAAACTGGCTGTTGCCGGCTACCGGTCGGCTACGCTGCAAGGGAACCTTTCCCAGGGAAAACGTCAGGCTGCATTGGATGGCTTTCGGGATGGGACTTTTCAGATCCTGGTGGCCACCGATATCGCCGCTCGCGGAATTGATGTAACCCGGATCTCGCATGTCATTAACTACGATATCCCTTCAACTCCCGAAGCATACATTCATCGTATCGGTCGGACCGGCCGCGCCACTCACAGTGGCGAAGCTTTAACCCTTATTACCGGAGACGATCGCAAGATGGTTCGTGCCATCAATCAAGTCATCGGTTCTAAGATCGAGCAACGGACCTTGTCAGCTTTTGACTACAACGCTCCGGCATTCATTCATAAAGACAGTCCGCAGGGGCAAAGGAAGCCACATCGCAAATTTTCAGAGGCGAATAAGGGCCAAAAGAAAAAGGCTTCACGCATGAATAATCGCATTTAGACTTAAAGCTAATATACGGATAGAAAGAGACAGGGATAAAGCAGTAGCCCAATGATGCAATTTCACAGTGAGCACTACATGCAGCAGTTATTTATTGCGGGCTACAATGAAGACAATTATTTTTTTTATGGCAAATCAAAACCCTAAAAAATCTTGATATTGTTGCTAAATCTTCAAATCAATGAAATTGACGAATACTGCCTTCCATCATGCATCCAGACCATCACATGAAGGGTGCTGATTGGAGTTCGAAATCATCAATACGAAACCTTAGATAACTGGTAATATCTTTGGAAATCTAAGGAAGGTTCAATTGGTTGTGATATCATACTCCGAAAATTGAACTGCCAAGGGATGTATTGACCCGCCTTACGATTCTGCAAAATCAAGTTTAGGTCGGGACATATAAACAGAATCATTATAAAATTT
>JAOUGB010000169.1 GCA_029857875.1 Desulfobacteraceae bacterium
ATGACGATCCGGCTCATTTCAAAATTCCACCGGTGGCCGGGATAAATCTCTTCTTCTTTTTCACCGTGCCCTGAAATCGACACCAGCCGGGCGCCGATGGAAGCCGAATAATCCACGATGCCGAACACCAGGGCGATCAACCGGTCACTGGCTTTGGCGATCTGAGAGACCTGTTCCAGACCTTCGGCACTTTCGATGATGGCCTCGATATTGATACGGCTCGAGAATCCCTTTGCCGCTTCAATCCCGTCAAGCATTCGGCAGACAAAATGGATGTCTCCGGGATGGTTCACCTTGGGAATCACCAAGGCCTCGATGCTCGGACCGGCGGCTTCTGCCACCTCCAGAAGATCCCGGTAACCGAAAGGGGTGTCCAGTCCGTTGATTCGAACGGTTACGGTAGTGCCCTGCCAGTCCAGAGCATGGATGGATTGAATGATCCGGGCGCGGGCCGATTCCTTGGCCTCCACGGGAACGCTGTCTTCCAGGTCGAGCATGATCACATCGACGTCTCGTTGAGACGCCTTGACATGCATCTTTTCAATGTGGCCGGGAACGGAAAGTGTCGATCGCCTGGGTTTCATGATGTTATCTCCTGTGGCCCCTGACCCTTGCTATGTTTCAAATTCGAGTCGGGTCACCGATATAATCAGCGGCAATTCAAGCAACTGATCAACAACGGCATCGGAAATGCGCACATTGGTTTTGAGGTAAATGATGTTCATCTTACCGGTTTCTTCCCGGCCAAGATGCATCTGGTCGATACTGATTTTTTTACTCCCCAGAAGGGATGAGAAACTTCCGATGGCTCCCGGCTTGTCAAGGGTGTATATCAGCGCCAGATGACCTTCCGGGATAAGTTCGAGCCGAAAATTGTTAATCTTTACGATGCGCATTTTATCCTTTCCGAACAGGGTTCCGGAAACGGTGTTCGTCACTTTCGGTGTCGAAACGCGGACGGTAATCAGGTTGATATATTCTTCGGACGTGTCACTGACGATCTCTTTGATTTTTATCCCTCTGTCCTTTGCCAGGACCTGGGCGTTGACAAAATTGACATCATCCTTCACCACGGGCGCCAGCAGGCCTCTCAACACCGCTGTTGTAACCGGTGACAGGTCGAGTTCCTTGAAATCTCCGGCATATTCAATGGACACGTTTTCAATGGGGCCCCGGATAAGCTGGGTCTGAAGGCTGCCGATATGATCCGCCAGGGTAAGCAACGGTTTCAGTTTTTTAAGAAGATCACCGGTGACCGAGGGTACATTAACGGCGTTCATAATCGTGCCGTATTTGAGATATTCAATGATCTGACCGGCCACATCCACGGCCACTTTTGTCTGGGCTTCCTGGGTGGAAGCACCGAGATGGGGGGTACAAATCAGGCGTTCATGTTCAATCAGGGGGCATATGCCGGGAGGTTCTTTTTCAAAGACATCCAGTGCAGCGCCGGCAACTTTCCCTGACTTCAGGGCAGCATGAAGGGCATCTTCGTCGACAATTCCCCCCCGGGCGCAGTTGATGATCATGACCCCGTCTTTCATCTGCTCGAAGGCGTCCTTGTTCAGCAGCCCAATGGTTTCTTTGAACTTGGGGACATGCACCGTAATGTAATCGGACCTGCGGTACAATTCTTCCAGGGAAACACTTTCAAAGCCGGCTTTTCCGATCTGCTCGGGCGTAACATAAGGATCGTAAACAATTACCTTCATCTTCAGGCCACGGGCAAGATCGGCGACAATGGATCCGATTTTGCCATATCCGATAACGCCGAGGACTTTATTGTATATTTCTCTTCCCTGCAGTTTTTTCTTGTCCCAGCGTCCGGCCTTTAACGATGCGGTTCCTTCGGGCACATTGCGCGAAAGCGCCATCATCATGCCGATGGCGTGCTCGGCGGTTGTAATCACGTTGCCGCCCGGCGTATTCATCACAATGATCCCCCGCTTGGTCGCTGCCGGAATATCCACGTTGTCAAGACCGATTCCCGCACGGCCCACAACCTTAAGGCGCGTTGCGGCATCCAAAAGATCTTCGGTTACTTTTGTGGCACTCCGGATAACAAGGCCGTCATATTCTTGGATAATGCTTTTTAGCGCCTCGGGAGCCAGTCCGGTCTTCACATCCACTTCAATCCCTTCTTCTTCCTGAAACATCCGGATACCGGCTTCTCCCAGATTGTCGCTGACCAGCACTTTCATGATATTTTCTCCTCATTTGGGTTGATGTTCAAATATGAGCCATTAGTCCATGTTCACGGGGGGTGCTCCCCCGTGAACACATACAGCCATTCAGGGCCTTTAGATTTACAGAGTAAGCTGCCAATCCGGGAAAAGTTCATCCCATTCTTCATAAATCCTGCCGGGGTCGCGGCGGATATCAAGGCGATTGGCTTTTTCGAAAGCTGCCTTTGCTTTGTTAAATTCAGCCTCGGCAATGTTGCCCTGCTCGAACAGTATCTCCGCCGGCTCAAAAGTTTCTTCTGCTTCACGGGGAACCACCCTGACAAGGCCATGGTCAAAGGCCTGCAGGAGTGAGGCCCTGAGTGCTTCCGCGACTTCTCCTCTTTTCTGTCCGGGTTTGACCGTGGCATTTTTACTGAGGTAGCACACCCGGGAGCCGTCTGAAATCAGTCGCTGTGTTTTTTCATGCCAGCTCATGTTGGATGGGACAATGAGAATACCTCGTTTTCCAAGGCTCTTGAAATTGATGAGCACGGGTTCATATTTTGTATATGAATCCGGGTAACCTCTCTGTCCGTGCGGCCCACCGGGTCCGGTAACCAGCGCGAGGCAGATAGAGATTTGATCCTTGCGCACATCCGGCTCGATGGCATCGAGTTTGCCATCGATGGCGGCAACGATCAGTTGGCCAAGATTTTTAAGCCGGCGTGCCACAACCTGCATCTCGGGCTCACCTGCCCGGATATTCATTTCGTAGACCAGTATATCCACCGGTTTTCCGGTCTCGGGATCGATGGATACGCGACAGCCTGGGTAGAGAATACACGGCCGGAGAATACCGCCCTTCTTCATCTCCTCCACAAAGGGCTGGATGACTTTGTCACCGACCAAATCTATGAGTTCGGGTGTCTCGGCAGGGTGCATGCCGATGGCGCCCATTCCCCCTGTCACTGGGTTGGTCTGGCTCGGGGGCCCTTCAAATCGAAGGGGATAATCCATGGCCGTGGGAAGAATGCAAAAATTGCCCTTTTTGTCGATCAAGGCGGTAAAGCTGATCTCGATTTCGGATTTCCAGGCCTCGATCAACAACGGCCATTTATTGTCCCCGTGCCGTGTCTTGTAGTTTTCGCTGTAGTCCTTCAGCAGTATATTTCGCACATCGAGGATGTCTTCAATTCGGAAAACAGGTCGGGAACCTTTGCCGCCGGCGCTGTAGGGATATTTGAAAACCGCGCCACCATGGTTGCGTATGAAGTTTGTAACAATGCCCTTGATTTCCTGAAGGTTTTTCGCATCGGACACCTCGAACGGTGCAACAGGCACACCGGCTCTTTTCATCCAGATCTTTGCCTTTACTTTATCCCCCTCGATGAAAGCCGCTTCTTTTGTCAGGCCGATGACCTGGTCACCATACCCGGCATCGATGAGTTCATCTACGATGCCGTCATAAATGAGATCTTCAGGCATAATGACAACACAGTCAATTTCCTTTTTCTCAAACGCCGTTATAATGGCAGACTTGTAATCTTCAAGTGACTTTCCCGGAACGGGGAATATTTTCAAGGCCCAATTTTTTCCCCCCCTTACGGCATCCATTACCGGACCCATACCCGTCATGCCTTTGATTATGGCACCAATAAACTGGTCTTGTTCAACTGTCGATACAGTATACGCACACATACAGGTTCTACCATCTGGCCCAACAAAGCCGATCGTCTTTTTTGCCATAATATTCCTTCCTTTTTTTTGCACAAGTTTAGGTATACATATTCACAAGCTTAATGCTTTTGTCAATACTTGATATGGCATGATGTCTCGTATTTATTGACATTATTGTTAACTCGGATTTCGTATTGATCATTGCTGAAAATAAAGGGTGCGGAATTTGAGATATTAACTTTATGTTGAATTTCCGGATAAAATAAAATATTTGAGGATAAATGGAAAAAACCAAGAGGTTTTAGACTCCGGTTAATACGTTTCAACCCAGTTGAATCAAGCTTTCAGCATGTCCGATAAACGGAATTCAACGGGTTAAACTGTTGCTATCGCAAATTGAACCCCGATGGAATAAGAACTTCAAAAACATTCCATTGGGCAGGCAGGGCAGGCCCCGGTTAAATAAAGAACGAAGGATTTAACTGGGCAAGCCCTGAACGAACCATGGAGGTAATCTGTATGCTGCCATTCGAAGAGGCCGTCGCGAAGTTAAAACTTGTGTTAAAACAAGATCCTGAAAATCCGGACTTGTGGTGCAGTTTGGGGGTGGCCCTGATCGAGTTAAAAAAGTACGATGAAGCCGTCGAAAAATTTGAGAAAGCCGCGGAACTCAGTCCTCAGCTTCCATCAGCGTGGTATGGCTGGGGCATTGCACTAAAGGCCTTGGGACAAGAGAAGGCAGCCGCCGAGAAAATCAAAACCGCCATAAAAATGGACCAAGACAGCGGCAAAGATTTATCCGAACCCGAAGAATAGGTTCATTAAACCCTAACGTTGCATAAACAACAAGGCTGGTGTTTAATGAAAAGATAAAATTGTTAATCTGCAGCATTCTCGACTTTTGCAACATTAGGGTAAACCCGGTCAACGATTTTTTATTGACCATCAGGGGCCAATTGTGTATTAATTTTTTTTAATTAAACCGGATATTTCAGATTGGTATAGATTCTCGTTATCAAAAGGGCAGAATCTTCAATTCCGCTGATCTTACATTGCTGCATCTGCTGTTCAAGCTGCCCTAAACAAAGGAGGCAGGAAATGTCTGAAAGTATGCTTGACAAACGATTTGGTTCCGTGGCCATAGACAAGGGATTCATTACTCTCGAAAATCTTATTGAGGCAATGAAGATTCAGATCCTCGAAAATTTGGACGGTTCCGATCACCGTCTCATCGGCCAAATCTTATGGGAAGAAGGTTATATAAAAACCGAACAGATTAACGAGGTGCTCAAATCTATGGGTATTTAAATATGATTTTACCTTAAAAAAATTTCCCGGCCTGCCACACTTTATTGGCGTTGCTGAAAATAAAGGGTGCGAAACTCGAGTAAAGAACAAAAAATTTAGCCCTGGCACCCGAACCCCGAACAACCCATTCACCATTTAACGGGCTGTTGCCCAATCGAAACGCCCTCCGATTATGAAAATGAACAAACAGATATCCAACATCCTATTTGTATGCATTGGCAATATTTGCCGCAGTCCTTTTGCCCAGGGGCTTTTTACAAAGCTGGTGCGTCAAGAAGGGCATAAAGGCTTTCGTGCAGAATCTGCGGGACTGCTTGCTCTTCCGGGAAATTCGGCCACTTTTCTTGCGCAAAAGGTTGCTGCCGATTACGGTGTTGACCTGGCCGGACATAAGGCAAAACGTTTATCTCAAAAACTGGTGGACCGGTCCGAGCTGATTTTGGTAATGGAAAAATCCCACAAGGATGAACTTCTCGCTGACTTTTCCGAAGCAACGGACAAGACGTTTTTAATACGACGCTTTGCACGCTTTGGCTCACGAAGCAGAGGTATTGCCGATCCATACGGGCTTCAATACGACGCATACCGGTTTTGTTATCTTGATATCGAGGATGCAGTTTTAGGGCTTGTGGATTGTTTGATAAAAAAACCAAAAGACCTTTGAAAACCTTGCATAATAATCAGACCAATTCCGTGATTCCAGGGGAAGCCTACCGCAATCAACCCATCGCCGGCGCCCTGTTCGTACTGGGCGCTTCGTTTATGTTCGCCATGGTGGGGACACTGGTAAAAGTGGTTTCTACGTCGCTT
>JAOUGB010000170.1 GCA_029857875.1 Desulfobacteraceae bacterium
TGGTGCTATATGCATATAGTCCAGTGTTTTCTGGGCGATGGCTTTAAATGCAGGCGCTGCAACAATGCTTCCGTAATGCTGTTTTTGGGGTTCATCAACAACAACCAAAACAGCAATTTTTGGGTTCTCCACAGGGGCAAATCCAACAAAGGATGCCACATATTTCTCATAAGAATATCCGCCATTTTCGTCGATTTTTTGAGCTGTGCCTGTTTTGCCGCAAACGGAATATCCTTCAAGGGCGGCATTGACACCTGTCCCTCCTTCGGTAGTGACCGTCTGCATAATTCTGCTTAACGTCCCGGCGGTTTTTTCTGAAATTGCCCTTCTGATTCTCCTTGGACCAAAGCTCTTGATCAGCCGGCCATTATGATCTGTAATCGCCTGAACCACATAAGGCTTCATGAGGATTCCTTTGTTTGCAACCGCAGATGTGGCTACGATGAGCTGTAAGGCAGAAACCGAAACCCCCTGCCCAAAAGAGATGGTTCCGGCATCCACTTTTGTCCATCGTTTAAAAGGGGGCAGGCTGCCGGCGGTTTCACCTGGGCAGTCGATTCCGGTCTTCGACCCGAAACCGAAATTTTGAAGGGTCCTGGACAAATATTCAGGCCCCGTAATCGCACTGAATTTGATGGCGCCGATATTGCTCGAATATTTGATAATCTGTTGTAGGGACAGCCATCCATGCTCATGGGTGTCGTGGATAACATGTCTCCCCATCTTGTAAGCACCGTTCTCGCAAAAAAAGATGCTGCTTGGAGAGCTGCTCCCTGATTCTATTGCCGCCGCCGCACTGAAAATCTTCATGGTAGAACCCGGTTCAAACGGGTCGGTGATAATCCTGTTTCTCCAGAAATTCCGGTGAAACCTTTCTAATGCATTGGGGTTGAATAAAGGAACGTGCGCCAGCGCCAATATGGCACCGGTCTTGGGAACCATGACAACGGCCATTCCGGATTTTGCCGAAAATTCTTCCACGGTTTCGGCAAGCGCCTTTTCTGCAATGTACTGGATGGTGCTGTCAACGGTGAGCACAAGGTTTTTGCCGCTGGAGGATAGGCCGGTCATGTTTTCAGCTTCAAATCCACGGCCGTGCGCATCTCTTAACACCGTGTATTGGAATACCTCACCGCTGAGATCGTCGTCACAATTAAATTCGATGCCTTCCAAACCATGATCATCAATATCGGTAAATCCAATGAGCTGGGCGGCAAGTGTTTTGTTAGGATAAAAACGCTTATGTTCAGGTATGAAATCAAGACCGTCCATGTTAAGCTTTTTGACGGCTTCAGCCTCTTTGGGTGTTACTTTTCTTTTGATCCATACAAACTTTTTTTTAGAATTCAGTTTTTTAGCAAGCACTTTACGGTCTATTTTAAGGGCTTTTGAAAGTAATTTTGCAGCGCTTTTGGAATTTTCTATCTGTGTCGGGTGCGCAGCAATAGACGTAACATCGATACTCACCGCCATTTCTCTGAGGTTTCTGTCGAAAATGGTTCCGCGTTTTCCCGAAGATTTAAAAGACACTTCGTATTGATCTGCGGCTTTCTGGGACAGCCAGGAGCAGCGAAAAACCTGAAGGTACATAGCCTTGACGCCGATGATAATAAAAAAGAAGGTAAAGAAGGCCCCAATGATAATTACACGTAATTTTATCTGTTTCATATCAAATCCGAATCATGGAATAACAATGGTCTGGCTTTTAGTGGGCGCTTTCAACCCGAGTTGATCTTTCGCAATTTTTGAGATCCGTTCCGGAGATTTTAAGCTTGCCAGCTCGATCTTTAAATTATTCTGCAAGGCGATAAGCTCATGCTGTTTTTTGGTTTCTTTTGAAATATCATATCCCACATCGATACAATTAACCCGGCACCACGTATAAAGGAAAAGTTCGGCAATAAATACGGCCATTAAAATGATCCATATTCCCGTTATTTTTACATCGCCGTTTTTTTTTCGTGTTTTACGGGCCATTATATCTTTTCTGCCGCTCTTAGCTTTGTGCTTCTAGCCATGGGGTTTCTTTCAATCTCTTCTTTTGAAGGACGCACTACTTTTTTCGTCAGCAAACGAAGGATCGGTTTTTGATTACAGACACATTCCGGGAAATCTGAGGGACAGATACATCCTTTTTCAAGGGCTTTAAATCGATGTTTTACAATCCGGTCTTCAAGAGAATGAAAAGATAGAACACATAGGCGAGCTTTGGGATTTAGAAGGTCTGCAACATTTTCCATGAATACATTGAGCATTTCCAACTCCCTGTTGACAGCGATTCTAAGTGCCATGAAAACCCGCGTTGCCGGATGAATTTTTTGATGAAATGATGTAGATTTTGGAACGGCATCGCACACGATCTGGGATAGTTGTCTGCTGGATCTTATCGTTTTTTGCTTTCTCGATGTTACGATTTTTTTTGCGATTTGCCCCGCCCATCGCTCTTCCCCGTATTCTCGAAAAATCTGCTTAAGATTTTTTTCATCCATCCTGTTAATCAAATCTTCGGCTGTTGTTCTCGACGCCCTGTTCATGCGCATATCTAGTGGTTCGTCTCTTAGAAAACTAAAACCACGACCGCTGGATTCGATTTGATGAAGTGAAATCCCAAGATCCAGAAGAATACCGTCCACCGCTTTTATTTTAAGCTGTCGTAGAAACTCGGGAAGATCTGCAAAGTTTCCGTGAAAGAGGTGGATGGTTAAATCGAACGATTTTAAAACGTCTTCCGCATTTTTGATTGCATCGATATCCTGATCAATGCCGATAAAAACGCCGCCTGGAGATATGCTGCGGCAAATCGCCCTGGCATGCCCCGAACCTCCCAGGGTACCGTCAACATAGATCGTGCCGGGCTTGCAGTTGAGATAATGGAGCACTTCAGGAATCATTACCGGAATATGTTTAAGCGGCATATGATCAGAGCCCTAACTTTGCAATTTCGTTTCTTACGTCCTCCTTTTTCATGTCTTTTTCCAGATCCATATTTTCCTGGTTCCAACTATCTCGTGACCAGATTTCAAAATGGTCGAGGACGCCAACCAGTACAATGTCCTTTTCGAACCCTGCGTATTCTCTCAGATTCTGTGGAATCAAAATACGATCTTGTTTGTCACAGGGACATTCAAAAGATCCTCCGATAAAAACCCTTCTGAATCGACGCATGCTTTCGCTTTTTTCAGCCAGGGACAATATACGGTTTTCAATTTTTCGCCATTCATCATAGGTGTATGCAATAAGCGCCCCGTCCATTCTGGAAAGCATAACACCATATGATCCATCTGTTTTTATGACATCACGGAATCTGGCTGGAATGATGATACGCCCTTTTGAATCGATGGTATGGAATGAGCTTCCTCGAAACATATATCTCCCCTAAAAACCACTTTAAACCACCCTTTTAGCTTAAAAGTACATTTCTCAGTAAATGTCAAGAAAAAATAAATGAATATGTAATATTTTTTTATAATAATTCAAAAATGTTAAAAGAAAACTAGAAGGATCATCTTATAGTGGATAAAAGTGGATGTAAATAATAGATTTGGACTGCTAATACAGGTTTTCGAAAGATGAAGATGCCGCCAGATAACATCTTTGAGAATCAAGCGATAACCTGAAAGTTCTAAAGATTTGTAATTCAACGAAATTTATTCTCAACATATTGGAGGTTTTGTAATTTTATCGCTGACGTTGAATGTTGTATTCAAAATGGTGGTCGGAAGTGGATTGGACAATTTATCTAAAAAACCGATTGAAACTGCATTTTCTATCGAAACGGTTTTTTACGCATTGGGTTTGACATCTATCATATTGGTGGGAGTAATTGTGGCACTCATTTACAAAACACGTTGAAGTCGATGGTATCCGGGTTGAAAATATAGAACCTCAATCGATCATAAACAAACCTTTTTCATTTTAAAGCCAGATTTTTCAATATTTCATCATATCGATCAATCATGTTTTCCCATGCATATCGTTCCATGGCCGCAGAGAGATGTTGCTGCTTTTCTGTAAATTGGGAATAATTTAGAATGAGAAAGCACAGTTTTTCCACCAGTTCCGCCTGATCTTTATAGAGAAAATCTCCATGAAATACCTTCGGGATAATTTCGGGATACGAAAGACGGTTAGGCAGTAAAGGGATACAACCGTAACGAATCGCTTCAACCACCGAAATACCGAAATTCTCCTGGTTTGCCGTGCTGATGACGATGGTCCCCTGCATAAGCCATTGACGATATTTCTCTCTGGATGCTTCATAGCCGTACCAAACAATCTGATTTTTGAAACGCTCCCTGGCGGCAATAAACTCTTTCGGGACCACCTGAAAGTTTTCTCCTAAAAGTGCAAGTCGAAAATTCAAACCCCGCTCAAGTACCTTATCAAGAGCATTAAAAAAGCCTGCCGGATTTTTATCAAACTCCCAACGGTGATTCCAGACGATCAAAGGCGACAAGTCCGCTTCGGGCAATGCGTTCGGTATATTTACCGGGGTCGGGAAATGACATCCCGGATAAAGAACATCGGCTTTACTGCGTATCTCATCAATCACCCATTTAGGTTGATATTCTGGCATCATATTTAAAAAAACAGGCAGCTTTGAAAAAAAGGTATCAAAATGAGTTTGAGAGTTAAAGACAATCCGGTCCGCCGCCAAGGCAGTAGTGATATCTGTAAATCCAAACTGAAAATCCCTGCTTTCACCCTGCGCCAGTGGGTAGGTCAGTTGATTCTCATGGAAATAAACCATTGAAGGGGGACAAAACGGGCCACATAGTGCCTTAAAATCCGACAGACTCATAAGATCGCTTGTGATCAATCCGTCGTAGTTTTTAAGAGGAGGAATTTTTTTTACAAAGTATAAGGCAGCGCCTCGCATCCGCCATTTCCAAAAACGGGCTGGCAGCGTAACGAGATCGATCTTGTATTTAGAGTGTGAAACCAGGCCTTGGGCAAAATCCTTATGTGATCCGCCATAAAATGGTTCCAAAAATAGAAAGTTCAAATTCTTCTCTATTGGTTTAAAATGAAAACCGGAAGGAAAGGAGCACTCCTTTGTTTTCCAAATCAGCCGAAAGATTGACTCGGGTATTCTTTTTTAATTGATAAATAAATTGACCGGTTTCTTTTCGATTGAATTTGTGAGCGCTTGTTACAGCACCGTATATGTTACCGGCATAGAAGCCGAACCCTACAAACGTAATAAGACCTCCAAGTGCACCATGTCCTTTATCGAAAGATTCATAGGCAGCCAATATCAGACCGCCGTTCAACAAAAAGGCAATCAGTGCATCCTGATATCTTTCACAATAAAGATATCCGCCCCCTGGAATGATCGATAAAAATCCCGCCAGCTTCGGATCCTTTTGTGGGATTAAAGTTTCCTTGTCCAGTTCATCAGCAAGTCTTTCGAGTCTGAATTTATTTCTATTCTTAGAGCTGATTTTTTCAAAATAGTGTCTGGCGTTGTCCCAGGATGCTGTTTCGATATAAATCCATCCTATTCTGTAATAAGCTTCATCCCTTATATCCTCATCTTGTGTAATCGTGATAATATTGTTAAGATTGATCAAGGCGAAATTAAAAGCCTTCAGTTTTATATAGGCTTCACTAATCATAAAATATGATTTTATAGAATATTCGGTTTCAAAATACCGATCTGTTAGTTTTTTAAAAGATTTGACAGCTTCATCAAATTGCCTGCCGAGAAAATAGGACTGGCCGATTTGGAACATCGCCAATTCAACCCTTTCATCTTTTGGGAAAAAATAGATAAACCGCTTGTATTCGTTTACAGCCGTTAAATAATCTTTGGCTGAAAAAAGCTCTTGTGCATAATTAAACTGTTTATCAGGATTAAGGGTAAGAGAAGGGTCGGAAGCGCCTTGAGATCCGGAGTC
>JAOUGB010000171.1 GCA_029857875.1 Desulfobacteraceae bacterium
TCTTTTTGTCATCGACGGATAAAACCAGCTCAATCAATGAAATGGGGGCGGCATCTCCCGGTCGCCTTCCAAGCTTAATAATTCGGGTGTAACCTCCTGATCTATCTCCATAGTGTTCGGCGGCTTCAGCAAAGAGTTTATGAACAACTTCTTTTTCCCTGACAATAGAAAGCGCCTGTCGCCTTGCATGAAGGTCACCCCGTTTTGCCAGAGTAATTAAATTATCGGCCCACCGTCTTAATTCTTTTGCTTTGACGTCTGTTGTACGAATACGTTGATGTTTGAAAAGTGAGGTCACCATATTTCTGAACATGGCGTCCCGGTGACTGCTCGTTCTATTTAATTTTAAACCCGCTTTTCGATGTCTCATTAGCCTAATTACTCTCCTTCCTCTGTATCTTCCTCGAACGGCTCAAATCCTTCCAGCTTCATTCCAAGAGAAAGGTCCATTTCGCTGAGTACTTCTTTAATCTCATTTAAAGATTTTCTTCCAAAGTTTTTGGTTTTAAGCATCTCTGCCTCTGTTTTACTTACCAACTGATAAATTTTTACAATGTTTGCGTTTTTAAGGCAGTTAGCACTGCGAACAGAAAGCTCAAGTTCTTCAACACTTCTATAAAGATTCTCATTAAATTTAGGTTTTTCTTTTTCCTCAGTCTTTCTGACAGGCGCCGGCTCAAGCTGTTCATCAAAATTGATAAAAATCGTCATCTGCTCCTTCAATATTTTAGCAGCATAGGACACTGCATCCTCAGGCAGAATACTTCCGTCCGTCCAGACTTCAAGGGTTAGTTTGTCATAATCCGTTCTCTGACCGACACGAGCATTCCCCACTACGTATGTTACACGTTTAATCGGTGAAAAAACAGAATCAACCGGTATTGTTCCCAGAGGTGCTTCCTCATCTTTGTTTGCTTCTGACAATGAATAACCTTTACCCATATTTACGGTCATACTCATCTTTAATTTTGCTTTATCTGAAAGTGTTGCAATATGTTGTTCGGGATTCAACACTTCACATCTTCCATCTTCGCTGATGATATCGCCTGCAGTAACCTCCCTCTTTCCCTCCAGATCAATTCGAACTGTTTTCGGTTCAGAATCAGCAAGTTTGAAACGAACCTCCTTTAAATTTAGGATAATCTCGGACACATCTTCATATATACCTTGAATAACACTAAATTCGTGCATAACACCTTCAAACCTTACGGATGTTATAGCAGCGCCGTACAGAGAGGAAAGAATTATCCTTCTTAATGAATTTCCGATTGTTATACCAAATCCCCTTTCAAGAGGTTCACAAACAAACTTTCCATAGCTGGGTTTGCTAGTTACCTGAACCTTTTTTGGCCTTATCATCTTTTGCCAGTTCATGTACATAAGTTCATTTGATGTCATTATAAATTCTCCAATTTTTTTAAGAGGAATATCGGCAGGATATATGAATGATATATGAAATTATGACTGTCCTACAGTCCATATTTTACATCCTTTATCTTCAACTACTTAGAATAAAGCTCTACTATAAGTTGTTCCTGAATAGGTGTTGTTATATCTTCACGAGAAGGAAACTCTTTTACCATTCCTTTCATGTTCTCTTTTTCTAAGTCAAGCCACTGCGGAATACCTCTTCGTACCACAGCATCAAGTGCACCTTCTAGAAACTGAATCTTACGGCTCTTTTCTCGAACTTCAACAACATCCCCGATTTTAATAAGATATGATGGAATATTAACTTTTTTGCCATTAATCAGAAAGTGATTGTGCCTTACAAAGTGGCGGCCTTGAGCTCGAGAATTAACAAAGCCCAATCGATAAACAACATTGTCAAGTCTGCGTTCCAAAAATACCAAAAGATTTGTGCCGGTAATGCCTTTCTGATGATCTGCTCTTTCAAAAAATAGGTGGAACTGTTTTTCTGAAAGACCGTACATCCGTTTTACTTTCTGTTTTTCTCTAAGCTGAATCCCGTAATCTGATATTTTTCTGCCGCGACGTTGCCCGTGCTGACCCGGTGGATAACCGCGTCGATCGAAAGCACATTTATCCGAATAACAGCGGTCTCCCTTAAGAAACAATTTTAAGTTTTCGCGCCGGCATATCCGGCATACTGAACCTGTATATCGAGCCAAGTATTCCTCCTTAGTCTTTTATTTGTGAATTTGATTATCCCTGTGTCAAAAAGTTCAAGAAACTATTATTTCCTTATCACAAATAATTGAACATTTTCGACCATTAAATCTTCTAATAATTAAACCCTTCTTCGCTTGGGTGGTCGACAACCATTATGCGGTATGGGCGTTACATCCTTAATCATTAGAACGTTAAATCCTGCAGCCTGCAGCGATCGAAGAGCAGATTCCCGTCCGGAACCCGGGCCTTTAACGTACACCTCTACATTTTTCATCCCGTGTTCCATTGCTTTTTTAGCAGCATCCTCCGCTGCAATCTGAGCAGCAAATGGTGTGCTCTTTCGTGATCCCTTAAAACCCTGGACCCCCGAACTCGACCAGGCAACGACATTACCCGCAGGATCTGTAATTGTAACGATCGTATTGTTAAAAGTCGACTGAATATGAACGATACCGCTGGGTATATTTTTCTTTTCTTTTCGTTTGGTTCGAACTTTTTTTGCCATGGTTTATGCTCCTGACAACCGATTCGTTATCCATCATTGATCATTATCAACTCAAATAATAAATAACTTTTTATTTTTTCTTAACGCCACCTTTCTTCTTGATAGCTGATCTTCTGGGTCCTTTTCGAGTTCGTGCGTTTGTACTTGTCCGCTGTCCACGCACCGGCAGTGATTTTCGATGGCGAAGACCTCGGTATGATCCAAGATCCATCAACCTTTTAATATTCATTGAAACTTCGGTACGAAGTTCTCCTTCAACTTTATAATCTTTATCAATTAACTTGCGGATACTGTTTATCTCAGTTTCTGACAAATCATCTGTCTTCGTATCAGCATTAATATTAAGCTGTTGGAGTATGCGCTTTGAAATACATGGACCGATACCATAAATATATGTAAGTCCCACCTCAATTCGTTTGCGTCTCGGCAAATCTACTCCTGCAATTCTTGCCAAAGCTAATCCTCCTTTTTTATCCTTGCCTTTGTTTGTGCCGCTTATTCTCGCAGATGACCCTAACAACTCTTTTTCTGCGAACGATCTTACACTTGGCGCATATTTTCTTAACCGATGCTCTTACTTTCATTCAAAATACTCCTTTAAAAGGGTATCAGTCAAAAGAGATTAACTCTCTACAGACAACCTATACCCATAATCGATCACCTTTTATTTTGACCTGTATGTTATTCTTCCACGAGATAGATCATATGGAGAAAGTTCAACCGTGACTTTATCTCCAGGCAATATTTTAATAAAATGCATGCGCATTTTACCTGAGATATGCGCAAGCACCTGATGCTTATTTTCTAGTTCTACCTTGAACATTGCATTGGGCAATGTCTCGAGTACAACACCTTCAACTTTAATTGCCTCTTCTTTCGGCATATTTGCCCCCTACTTGTTCACTAAAAAGTGTTAGAATCTTCCTTTCACTCTGGCTCCGCCCTTTTTTAAAAACCCTTCGTAATGTCGGGTCAGCATATGAGATTCTATTTGCTGAATGGTATCGATGGCAACTCCCACAACAATTAAAAGAGCAGTACCACCAAAATAAAAAGGCACATTAAACTTTGTCATTAAAACAGATGGTAACACGCACACTGCAGACACATATATAGCCCCGCCTAAAGTAATTCGAGTCAAAACCCTATCGATATAGTCTGCCGTACGTTTACCCGGGCGGATACCTGGAATATATCCACCCTGTTTTTTCATATTCTCTGCAACATCGGCGGGATTGAAAGTAATGGCAGTATAAAAGTAGCAGAAAAAGAATATAAACCCGACATATAAAGCTTCATACGCTATGTTACCCGGCCTCATGGCTGAAGCCACACGCTGCATCCATGGAACTGCAATAAAACTGGCCAAAGTTGCCGGAAACATTATAATTGATGAAGCGAAAATCGGTGGTATTACACCTGAGGTATTAACCTTTAGGGGCAGATGAGTGCTCTGACCACCATACATTTTTCGTCCGACGACTCTTTTGGCATACTGAACCGATATCCGCCGCTGGCCCTGCTCCATATAGATGATGAAAGCGATAACAAGTATCATTAGAACAACCAAAATGAGAACAACAAACAACCCCATTTCACCTGTTGAAAGGAGGCGGAATGTATTTCCGGTTGCAGTTGGCATTCGTGCGACAATGCCGGCGAATATGATAAGAGAAATACCGTTGCCGATACCCCGTTCAGTAATCTGTTCACCCAGCCACATAATAAAGGCCGTCCCCGCCGTTAGGGTCATTACTGTCATAAGTCTGAATGCCCATCCGGGGAAAATAACCACCGGAGCGCCACCGGGAGAAGTCATTTGTTCAAGGCCGATACTAATACCGAATCCCTGAATGATGCTAAGCAGTATCGTGCCGTAACGGGTGTACTGTGTTATCTTTTTTCTTCCCTGTTCACCCTCTTTAGACAAGCGTTCTAGATGCGGAATTGTCACCGTTAAAAGCTGAAGTATAATCGATGCACTGATATAGGGCATTATCCCGAGAGCAAAAACAGAAAGCCGCTCTAAAGCACCGCCCGAAAACATATCAAAAAGACCAAGCAACGTCCCTTTTGCTTGCGCAAAAAAAGAGGCCAGGGCCACAGCGTCTATGCCTGGAGTTGGAACATGAACACCAATACGATAGACAATAAGCAGTCCTAATGTATATAAAATCCTTTTTTTCAGCTCCGGTATTTTGAATATATTTCCGAACCCGCCACCAAGCATATTAACCAACCTCTATATTCCCGCCAGCGGCAATGATTTTATCTCTGGCGTTTTTACTGACCTCATTCACCTTGATTGTAAGCGGAATTTTAATCTCTCCTTGTCCGAGCAGTTTAATGCCGTCTCTTCGGCCTTTAACAAGACCGGCTCGAATAAGGGCCGCCTCATCCACAATATTCCCGCTCTCAAACCTTGCCAGGTCACGAATATTAATTACGGCTATTTTCTTTTTAAATATATTGGTAAAGCCGCCTTTGGGTAAACGACGATGAAGCGGCATTTGACCGCCTTCAAAACCAGGCCTTACACCGCCTCCACTGCGGCTGTTATGACCTTTCGTACCTCTTCCGGCTGTTTTTCCTTTACCTGATCCCACACCACGTCCTACACGTTTTCGGGTTCCACGTGATCCGTCTGGTGGTAACAATTCATTCAGTTTCATCTATTTTTCCTCGACTTTCACCAAATGCGAAACCGCGTGGACCATCCCTCGAATAGAAGGCGTGTCTTTAAGTTCAACCGTTCTATTAATCTTTGTCAGTCCCATGCCTCGCAATACTTTCCGGTGTTTTTCGGGCCTTCCAATCATGCTTTTCACAAGAGTTATTTTCAACATTCCACTCATTTATTATTCCTCACCATTAACCATTGCCGATGGCCAATTTGATTGCCCTGGATCTTTTAATCTACAGATTAAGTCATCAATTCTCATCCTTAAATCTTCAATCCTAAAGGGCTTCTACTTCAATATTTCGCCTGGCAGCAACCTGTTCGCGACTCTGCAATCGAGAAAGACCTTCAATAGTAGCCTTAACGACATTGTGAGGATTATGAGACCCCATACACTTTGTCAGAATATTCTGAATACCTGCGGCTTCCAGCACAGCTCGAACAGCTCCGCCTGCGATAAGGCCGGTACCTTTGGAAGCAGGTTTTAACAGAACGCGGCCGGCACCATATTTTCCGACAACGACATAAGGTATCGTCTCATTAACCAAAGGTATTTTGACCATGTTCTTTTTAGCTTTC